>NZ_JBWXGC010000007.1:0-113857 GCF_059900865.1 Lactobacillus sp. XV31L
TAAGCGAGTTCATTGGAGACTTCTTTCTAGAATTAGGTTGGTAATTACATTCTATCAGAGAAGTCCAATGGACTTTTTTCATTTTCTAATCAGCGCAAGTGTTCAACTTCATTTTACAATTTACCTTCTTATTTTTTTGCAGATTTTTCCCAAATATGCCCTGGCCTTTTTCAAATAACCAGCAATTTGAACAAGCACCAAGTAAGGAATAAAAAATTAAGATCATACTGGCATTACCCTAAATTAAATAATTTCATTAGTGCAACTTGCCAAAGCTACAGCCCTAATTTAAAATATTTTTACAATAATTAAATAACATTAATAGAATAATGGTAGAATTGCCTTTGTCTTAACGTAATTGCAATTGTTTATTTAGATTAGTCGGCGTTTTTGGTTCTTACGATGACAAAATTGCCAGCACTAACATTTTTTATGTTAAAAAGGCCTAGCAAGCAATCTTGCTTGAGCCATTATATATTGAAGAAGCTTCTTTAAAAGACCGTTTATCTAAAGGAGAAAAACGAAACAAAACATGCATACACAATTAACTTCAGATAAATATTTTCAAAAGGGGCATTGGCCACTGAAAATTTGGCAAACCGCTCTTGCTTTAATTGCTTGGGCCATTATTCTCTTTCCCCTTTGTTGGATCCTGTTGCCTTTATGCGCCCCTCAAGCAGCAACTGCTATCGGCATTCCTCACTACCAAGACGAACTAGATTTATTAAAATTTTTAGGAAAATTCTTTGGCGGCGGAATCATTCTTATTACTGTTTGCAACATTGCCATGACTCTTTGGAATAACCGTCATTTTCCACGCAACTTGTCTACTAGCAATGACACTAAAACCGCATTGCGCCGGGCTCATGCGCAGATAATTGAGCGTGACTGGGAGGAACGATTCGGATCTTGTGATCACCGCCAGCAAGTTCGCTTTTATCAAGTAAGCACACAACAAAATCTTGATAATAGCCTTATCAAAAAGTTATTTAAAGAAGACGAGGGCAGAAAATGAATACACTAGCGCAAATAGGGGTCACCATTTTAACCACTCTTTATTGGATACTGGTTTCCTACCCGATTATAGGAGCAATTGCTTGGCTGGGTGGCGTACTATGCTACCAGTTCCTTTTTAAGCACCGCCTGCATGATTTTGCTGATATTCCAGTAGAAGAAGAGCCACTTATTTCCATTTTGATACCTGCCCATAATGAAGAAGTCAGCATCCAAAATACCATTTCCTATAATGACCCAACTCAATTACCACAATTATGAAGTTATGGTAATTGATGATTGCTCAACAGATAAGACACCCGAAATTTTACAGTCTATGCAGAAGCAATACGCTAGTTTACGGGTTATTAGGATCGGAAACAATCAAGGCAAAGCGCATGCATTGAATACAGGATTAGCCTTTGCACGAGGAGAGTTGATTTTGTGCAACGATGCCGATACAGTCCCTGAAAAAGATGCTTTAAATAAATACGTTAATTACTTTATTCAGCAAGATGCTGACAATCTTGCTGCCGTTACAGCCAACTTAAATGTACAAAATCGGACTAAGTTGATTGCCAAGTCCCAAACAGTTGAATTTTCAAGTATTGTTGGCGTTATCAGACGGGCAGAAATTGGAGTTTTAGGTGGCGTTTACGCATACAGCGGGGCTAACACTATGTACCGCAAAAGTGCAATATTAGATATTGGCTTATTTCGGCAAAATAGAACTACTGAAGACATTAGTGCTGCTTGGGACCAACAACTAAACGGCTGGGTGGCTGAATTCGCTCCTGATATTAACTTCTATGCATCTGTTCCTGGAAATACCGGTGGTCTTTATGCTCAGCGCAAGCGTTGGGCTAAAGGTGGCAACGAGGTATGGCTAACCAATTTTAGTCATCCTCTGGCTAATTATGGACAAACAATGATGTTTCTTGACCAAACCTTGAGCATTTTGTGGTCATTCTTCTTCTGGTTTTCATTAATCAGCGCCCTTGTTTTACTAACAATGAACTTTCCAGCTGCTACGTTGATTCATTTTATAACGAAATCTATGGTCTTATTGCTCTTTGGCATAGTGGCGGCAATAATCCAATTGTCCATTGCTCTAATTATCGACAGTCATGCAAGCAAGTTGCACTACCTACTATTTGCACCCTTTTATATTATTTGGTGGTGGTTTATATCTTCTCTAACAATTATTACTTTTGTTCCGGCGATTTATGCAATTAAACGCGAACGTACGGTAACCTGGACCAGTCCTCAGCGTAAGTGATTCTAACCAATAAATGTTGAACAAGATAAAAATATTGATCCCTATTATTTAAATATTAGCCCACTGCTTTGTCTATAATGATATATTTTTCTATACAGAATATTAAAATTGTAGTAGAAGTTGTTTACAATTGCATATAAATATAGGAAGGAATATCATAATGCATACTAAAAAAACACAATTTCAAAAATGGCTGCTGGGCTTAATTACTCTAATTATTCTTACAGTTAGTGGGCAAGCCATACCCCTTGCAGGAGGCAATCCAACAAACAATTCACACATCACAAGCGTGGTACAAGGTGCCGTTATCAGACGTCACAGCAAAAAACATGCTAGTCATCGACGTTACAGCCAAATCGTTTATATTGCACCCAGGTCTAGGAAAAAATATCATTTCAGCAGAACTTGTCGCGGCCTTCGTAGAGCACGGGGCAGAATCACTAAAATGACTCGTCAAATTGCCATTAGCAGAGGCTATAAACTTTGCAAATGGGAAGATTAATTCAGGCAATAAGTCAAAAGAGTAGTATTTGTTTTAAAACAAATACTACTCTTTTGAAATTCTTTAGTACATTCAACTTTAGCTAATAATCGTTTTTAATTCATGCTTCAAAGTTAAACCAAATGTTCATAAACTTTTAGTGCAATAATCTTAATCAGGCAGATGCTTAATGGCAAGGCAAGGCAGAAGGCAACAATTTGACTGCTCAAGCTTTGCTTTGTGAGTTGAAAGTTTAAGGCAAGAAAGGCTAGTACAACCGCAACGGGTAAAGTCAATTTCAATGTGATGCTGTCGGACTTGGCATCAATCAACTGCCAGCGTTCGTCGTTTTTCTCCTTTCTGCCCTTTCTTGCCACGTAAGCCCAGTAGCAAACAAAAATCAGGTAGAAGCTAAATAGCAAGGCATTCTTAATCATTAAATTCATTTTCTTTTCTCCTTGATAAACACCGCGGCAGGTCATTCCTCCTGGTAGAATACATCGGTAACGGTCAATCCAAAGGCCTTGGCTAAGTTAAAAGCTAACTCTAAAGATGGCATATACTTATACCGTTCAATCGAAATGACCGCCTGACGGGAAATTCCCACTCGGTCCGCCAACTGCTCCTGGGTCCAATTATTCTGTGTGCGCAGCACTTTGAGTTTATTCTTGATCAAAGTAATAACTCCTCAATAAAATGTAATCACATGATTACATTTTATTTTAGCTTATTTTATTTAAATGTCAATAAGTGATTACATTTATTAAAAACAAAAATCGCAGCTTTGTAATATGCACCATATAGTTATCAGTAATTTTGAGGTTCACATTATTGTTCTGCGATTTTTAAGTTTTTAATTAAACTAATTCAGAATAACGGACTAGATGAATTCTATTGTCGGCAATTTTGGTGCGGATTTGAGGATCACACAAAAAATCAACTTCTTGTGTACGTGGGATTGTCAGACTAGACTGTTTCATAATACTTTGATCCAAAAAGCCTGGATGACATACCATCATTGGCACATTGTCATTTGAATGATTAATAGCAAAATTCACAGTATCATCAAAAGTCTTATACGGATTATAATGCTCTCCCATGCTGTCCATAAAGGTGGTAATCGTTATATTGGTTTTAAATTGTACCGGGCTCAACGCCAAGTCAAATGGCAATAAAGGTAAATCATACTTATCTGCAACAATTTCCAAGCCTTTAAGGAGATTATCACTGTATACAGCATGTGCTTCAAAGTAATCTGGCTTTTTGCCTACAATTTTTAAAAAATAATGATACTGCGCTTCAATTTCTGTTACTACTTCATCTAATTTAACTAAATCGTGACTTGCCTGACGGTATTCTTTCGATGACTTAAAGTGGCCATCTTTGGTTACTAAACTAGGAATTAACTCTGGATCTGTTATCGGTTTACCAGCACAAATTGCTGTATGCATCCCAAGATCAATATCCAATTTCTTAACCAAATCAAGACCGTGCTCGGTATCCTTCATATTAACCATTAAACCAACGTTATTAATTATCCCATTTTTAATACTTTCGTAGATTCCATAGTTTACCCCTTTAGAATAGCCGAGATCATCAGCTCGAATAATCAGATTATGCATTTTCCACAATTTCCTTTCCAGTCATTTTTGAGGTTGGTTCCACACCAATCACATAGGTTGCAATTGCAGCGACCACTAGGGCTATAACCCCGCTAATAATGCCATTAATCAAGTTAACAGTTGAACCGCCAAGATAGCCAGTTAGACACATAAAATTAGCTACTGGTACCAGTGCATATGCTGTTACATGAGTAATGGCACCATAAACACCACCAGCAAAGCCACCAATCATCATGCCTAAAAATGGCCTGCGATATTTGATAGCTAAGCCATACAGACCTGGTTCAGTTACTCCTCCAATGATATTTGCAATAAAAAAGCTAAACGCTAATGACTTCTCCTTTTTATCTCTCAGACGCAGAGCTGCACCTAGACTCATTCCAGCAACTGACAGGCTGGCCGCAATTGAACCCACCATTATAAAATTATCCTGGCCAGTTTGTGCCAAGATCGTAATCATGGCACTAATCATTACTAAATGCATACCCGTCATGACTAAAAGTTCCCATAAGGCGCCAATCAGACCAACTCCAATAATAGCAGCAAAAACACCTAAGTGGCCAAATGAAATAATTCCTTGCGAAACATATTCACCCAGGAATCCACCCAAAGGTCCTAGAATGCATAAAGATAGCGGCAACATGACAGCAATAGTTAAGGTTGGGGCAAAAATTGTACGCAGAGAAGCCGTAATATGCTTAGTAAAAAAACGCTCAATATAAGACATGATCCAAACTGATAACAAAATCGGAATTACAGTGCTTCCGTAATTAGTTAAGTGCATTGGAATTCCGTAGACCGTAAATGGCTTACCTGCAGCAACTATCTTTACCAATCCGGGATCAAGCATAATCGCGCCTAAAAAGATTCCCAAAATTGGTGAAGTATTAAATTGTTTAGCAGCCGTATATCCTATGGCAATTGGGAAGAAGTAAAAACCGGCATCACCCACAAAACTAAATAATTGGTATAAATCGCTATGAACTGAAATCATGTTTAACATTGATGGACCAAAAACGGCAACTAACATTTTAAACATTGATGCTGCAATTAGCATTGGAATTAATGGTGTTAAACTTCCGGCAACCTTGTTTAAAATAGTATTACCAATAGATTCCCAGGTCTCTTTTTCAGCTTTTTTACTGTGGTCTTGGTCAATATTTTCATTAATTGGTGCTGCTTCAGTTAAATTCCCTGAACTAACAACCGCATCATAAACTTCATTAACTGTTTGACCAATAACAATTTGATATTGGCCCCCTGACCGAGTGACGCCTAAAACGCCACTAATATCCTTTATATTCTTATCTTGAGGAATACTCATATCCTTTAAATTAAACCGTAATCTGGTCATACAATGGGTGACACTTACTATGTTTTTTTCACCCCCAACGGAACTAATGATTTGTCCAGCCATTTCATGGTAATCTTTACTCATCTTTTTCTCCTTCATTCTGTGTTGTTTGTGCAATTATTCGTTGCACATAAATCATCAAATAAAAAACTTCATCATCTGAACTAATCGTATTCAGCTTTTCATCAATTTGGCTAACTATATCCACTGTGCACTGATAAACAACAGGATAGTTTTTCTTAAAACTAGATCTAATCAAATTGCTTGACCCATCATCAATTTGTTGATCACTCTCTAAACGTTTTAAGTAGTATCTCAAATGGGTCACAAAACGGTTAAAAATGAATGCATCACGATCAATTAATAGATTAAATTGTTTCTCAATTTCTTTGGTTGCTAAGTCTGCAATTGAATTAAAGTTTTCTTCACTGATTTGTAGAGTAGTAGTTACTTGAGAATCAATAAAGTGCATTGCAATTGCAGTCGTTTCTTCTGGTGGCAACTGCACGTTCAATCGTTTTTTAATCATTTTTACAGCTATTTCTCCCACATGATATTCCTTAGGATAAAAGGAATGGATATCATATGAAAATGGGTAATTAAAGCGCACACCCTTATTTACGCGCTTAATTGCAAAGTTAACATGATCTGCCAAACTGAATAATATATTTTGGTTAAACTCATGATCAAGAATAGTTTGTGCTTTTTCAACAATATCAGCACTCACTTCCAAAACATTTTCAGGAATCTCCTTGATCAACTGAAACATTCTTGTATTAACCCGATAGAAAGTCATTCTTATCTTGCTTAAATCAGATAACTCATATGGCGTCTTAGGGAACCCGATACCCTTACCAAATGCGATCAATTCATCGTGATTTTGATCCAAACAAATTGCTACGTTATTATTAATTTTTTTAATAACTTGCATTTAGCTTCTCCTACTTTTAATCAAGTGCTTTTTTGTTTAACCAATACATCTGGAATATCTACCTGATCGCCATACTTCTTTAGTATCTGCCAATTTTGATGGTCAGATGATAGTTTAGTGAAAACAACCATTGTCGTTAGATCAATATTCTTCGCTGTGAACGTGTTGCGATCAAGTTTGATCATTTCCTGCCCCTGCTTAACAAAATCACTTTGATGAATAAGCGCAGTAAATCCCTTACCATTTAAATTAACCGTGTCAATACCAATATGGATCAAAACTTCATCACCATCTTCTGTAATTATACCTACAGCGTGCCTAGTATTAGAAAGCGAAACAATTCGACCAGCAACGGGTGCACAGACAACTTTTGCAGCTACTGCAGGCATGATTGCAAAACCGTCACCCATCATTTTTTGTGAAAATACCGGATCATTCACATCTTCAAGCTTTATCAATTTGCCTTTAATTGGTGCAAGAACACTGAATTGACGCTCTTTCTTTTTTAAAAAACCAAACATTTTTCCTCCAAACAAAAAACTCTTTGAAACACCACTACTAGCAGGCACAAATTGTGCTTTTGCTAATGGTAATGCCTCAAAGAGTAACAAACCATTTTTATTTATACTTTTATTATACGTATTACTGTATTTCTATGCAAGCGCTTTTTGGCAAACTTTTTACTTTCCGCCTTCGGCCCTTGACTTGTAGGCGCCCTCGGCAGTGTTAATAACTAGCTCTTCACCGTCTTTGACAAAGTCGGGTACTTGAACGACCAGACCAGTTTCCATAGTTGCCGGCTTGCCTGAACCGGTAACGGTTGACCCTTTAATGCCAGGTTCTGTGTGAACCACCTTCATTGTGACAGTTGATGGCAGTTCTACGCCTAACAACTTACTGCCATTGGCAAATTCAAGCTGTACCTCAATATTAGGCATGAGATAAAGCTTGTCATCACCCAATTGATCACTGGAAACTTCGTATTGCTCATAGCTTTCTGTGTCCATGAAGGTATATGTGTCGCCTTCACTATAGAGGAACTGGGCGTTCTTCTTGGCAATATCAACCAAGTCAACCTTTTCCGTTGGCCGCATCGTTTTGTGCACAACGGCTCCACTTTCAATATTGCGCAGGTCCATCTGCATCACAGTATTGCCCTTGCCTGGCTTGTGGTGGTTGGCCTTGAGCACTTTAATCATCTTGCCATCCTGGCTGAAAACCATGCCCTTTTTTAAGTTAATTGCTTGTACCATTTGTATGTACTCCTTTAGATCTATCTTAAATAATCAGAACAAAAAAGAGTCACGCGGGTGGCAAAGCAAACTTTTTGATTAATAATAAATAAATCGTCTTCATGACCTAATTATAACAAATTAAAATTGCCGCAGGTAGACCCGATCGATAAGATGACCGTTTGTTTTATGTAAAATCAAGCTGGCGCGCTGCTTGGTCGGAGCAATATACTCGCGCAGGTTGACCAGGTTGACCATCTGCCAGGTGTCTTGGGCGAGCTGCAGGGCATCTTGTCTTGGCTCGTTGGCCATTTCATAGTAAAAATTATCTGGATTATTTTTATTCAATTCCAACACGCGGACGAAGCGCTGCATGAACCACTTTTCAATCAAGTCTTCTGCAGCATCAATATAAATTGAAAAGTCGAAAAAGTCGCTGGTAACTATTTGACCGTTAGTTGGCAATTGCAGAGTATTGATGCCCTCAATGATCAAAATATCTGGTCGGCGCACGTGGCCGTATTGCCCGGGGACAATATCGCTCAATTCTTGCGAGTATAAGGGGTATGCTACTTCCTCTTTGCCGCTAAGCACATCCTTTAAGAAGTCACTAAGCAAGTTCATGTTGTAGCTTTCAGGGAAGCCCTTGCGGTCAAAAAGCCCCCGTCGCTTCAACTCTTGGTTAGGGTAAATAAAGCCATCCGTTGTCATCAGGTGGACTTTGAGCTCGGCATATGTCCGACTTAAGAGCACCTGCAGCAGCCTGGCTGTCGTCGACTTGCCTACAGCAACCGACCCGGAAATGCCGATAATAAAGGGCGCACCGGTTACGTTCTGCCCCAAAAATGCGCTCTGCTTTTCTTGCAAGTCACATTTTTCCTGGTAGACCAAGTAAAGATAGGCAATTAAACTGGCATAAATTTCTTGCACGTCAGTCAGGTCGACCACGTCGCCCAGCGACTTGATCTTGACCAATTCCGCTGGCGTAATTTTGACTTGTTGGTCAGATGCAAGCTGGGCACACTGATCCCGGTTAAATTCTAAATAATTCTTCATTGCGCACCAATCCCTACTCTTTTTCTATATTATAAGTAAAATAAACCTGATAAGCAAAAAGCAGAGCAACTTCCTAATTCGAAATTGCTCTGCTTCACACCTAATTCAATCTTTTAAGTCATAGCACATCATGACGTGCTCAACGCCGGCCTCGGTGAAGACATCGCCGGTCACCTGGTAGCCCAGAAAATCATAAAAGGGCTGGGCTTGCAGCTGGGCGTGGCAGTATAGACGCTTGACGCCGCGGCGGCGCAAATACTTGTGCACCGCCATCATCATCTTGCTGCCTAGGTACTGCTTGCGCTCACTTCTGGCGACCGCTACCCTTCCCAGCATCCACCTGCCATCTTCTTCAAACAGACGGCAGACTGCCCGGGCCCTGGTCTGCTCTTTATTCAGCAAGAAAACCTGAATTGCATCCAGATCCTGGTCATCAAGTTCAGGATCAGTAATCTTTTGCTCACTGACAAAGGTATCAATACGCAGGCAGGCTAGGCAGAAGACTTCGCGGCCTGACATTTCATTGATTTTCTTAAAACTGAAGGTATCTTGGGTTGTAGCCACAAAGATTCACCTACTTTTCTTCATAAGTCTGCTTGTCAACATCAATTAAAGGGCTCTTGTCACCCATATAAAGCACGTCTAACTTGTACATTGCGCGCGACGTGATCGTATAGACCAGCTGGGTCTCATCAAGGCGCTGGTAGTTTTCTCTAGAAGCAGCCCACATGATGACGGCATCAAACTCCAGTCCCTTGGCCAGGTATGATGGAATGACCAGGGTGCCTTCTGCTAGGCGCTGGTTGGCCGTGGCAATCAAGGTGGCCTTGACCTGATTTTCTTTTAGCTTTTGGGCTACTATTTTCGCACTAGCTAGGTCCTTGGTGATAATAGCTGTTGTCAACTTGTCGTGGTCGTTGGCCTTAAGCACTTGCTCCAAAATGTCCAGGGCCTCTTTTGATGTTTTTCGACCCCAAAGGGCTGGCTTTGGCCCTTGCCGGTTAAAGGATTCAATCTTTTCACCTTGGCGCAAGATTTGCTTAGTAAAGTCAGTGAGCTGCTTAGTCGAGCGGTACGACTTGGTTAGCTGGACTACTTCTGTCTTTTCTGGGTCAAAGAGGCCGCTAATCTGCTTGAGCAGACTTCGACTTTCATCCTTGGTAAAAATGGCCTGGTTCAAGTCCCCCAGCATCGTGAACTTAGCCCGAGGGAAGTTGTACTTGAGGTAGCACAATTGGAATGGCGTGTAATCCTGGATTTCATCAATAAAGGCATAACGCATATCATAGTCAACGTGGCGCCCCGTGATGAGGTCGTATAAGTAAAGGTAGGCTGAAACATCATTCATGTACATGTAGTGTTTCTTAAAGCTCCCTTTAACTTCCTCAACGTGCTGGGCCCAGTCTTCAGCACTGATTTGCCGCTTAGTTAAGTCAGTCATCTTCGGGACTGCCCGCAAAAAGCTTAAATATTGGGCCCGCATGTTAACAAAAGTATTGTGCCTAATCTGCTGGAAAACCTTGTCAAGGGCCTTAACGACAATCTTACGGCTCAGAAACTTCTCTTCTTTTTCTTCTGAATCAAACTCCTGGTCCGGTCGGTCGTATAACTCATTCAGTTGTTCTTTACTTAAGTTTTGAACACGGTCGACTACCCAGGCTTTTTTGGTTTCGGCATTAATCTTGCGGTTGAGCGAGTTGATCAGTTCCTCACGCGTTGCATCAATGCGGTTGCTCAAGTTGTAGTTCGAATTGAATGAATAGTATAATTCGCTGATTTTTTCCTTGGGGAAAAATGGTCTCTTTTGGTCACGGAAGTATATGTTCTTAAATACTAGTCCGCGTTTGCCTAAGTGTTTGGCATAGCGATTCATCAACTTAAAGAACATGGTAGAGTCCTTGAATTGCCCAATGACTGAATTGGCTCCTGCATCCTCAAACTGATCAAAGAGATTCTCGACCTGCATCCCAGGCAAGCGGCGGGCAACAAACTGCCAGTACGTCATCTGTACCATGTTTTGTTCACCCATTTCAGGCAAAACATTTTTGATGTAGTCATTAAACAACTGATTAGGACTAAACATGATCACATTGCTGCTTCTCAAGTTGCCGCGATAGCGGTAAAGCAAATAAGCAATCCGCTGCAGAATCGCTGAGGTCTTGCCTGAACCAGCCGCCCCTTGAACAAAGAGTAAGTCAGCACCGGTATTTCTGATAATCTTATTTTGTTCACGCTGAATCGTAGTCACAATAGACTTCATCTGCGTGCTGGACTTTTCACCTAAAACTTCCAATAGCATTTGATCACCAATTGACTCATTGGTGTCAAACATGTTGACAATCTGACCGTCTTCAATCATAAACTGGCGCTTCTTGGTCATTTCAACGGTAATTTCACCTTCAGGCGACATATAGGAAACCTTGCCCAACTTGCCATCATAGTATATCGAAGATATCGGTGCCCGCCAGTCGTATATCAAAAAGTGGTTGTCATCATCAGCAAAAGAGCCCAGACCAATATAGATGGTCTCAGGCTTTTCGCTGCCTTCTTTAAAGTCCACACGGGCAAAATAAGGCTTCTGCTCTAGCTTTTGCACCGTTTCCAACTGTCTAGTCGCATGTTGCCATGCATTCTCCCGTTCATCAAGCAGCTGTTGCTGCTGGTGAATGGACAAGGCTGTTTCCATTGACGTCGAATAACCATCATAATCCAATTTGACGTCATCAAAAAAATGGGAATTAAGATTTTTGGCTTCTCCTTCAGCAGACTTAATTGATGAAGACAATTCTGCCTTCTTAGCCCTAATCATTTTTAAGATTTGGTCGAGATGCTGCTGCTCAAATTGCTGATTGTCCATCGCTTTTGTCATAAAGTCACCTAATTTCAAAACTTGCCTATTATTCTAACATGAAATCGGATTAATATATAATACTTGATATTATTTATAAAGATCGCTGGGGGAAGCAATGAACGAGCATGACTTTTTTGCTATAATATGTCTTAACTGATGTTAACCCTTCCCCATACTATGTAATATTGGAGTTAATAATTTATGAATAAATTTCGCCACTTTTTAACCAAACTAACTTACGCCCTGCTTGCAACTCTTGTACTTGGCGGAGTTTTGCCACCAAGTACAAATAGCATCATGTCTAGCCAAGTTGTGTCTGCTAAAAAGGCCAAAAAAAGGCATCAGGTGCGCTCATACCGCAGCCTTCGCTGGAGAAAACCTAAGGCTACTGTCTACATTAATTTAGGAGATAACCAGGACCTAATCTCTGCTACTAATGATGCCATCAAAGCATGGAATGACACTGGCGCTTTTAAATTTACTAAGACTAAGAATTTGAAAAAAGCCAATATTACAATCGAGCAAGCATACCGGCCCAACTTTAACTATGCGGGCTATACTTGGTATAACTTCTATCTCAAAAGCAATATTTTGTTCAAAGCTCGAACGCAACTGAATACCTATTACTTAGAAAATTTTGCCGGCTATGACTACAGTTACGACCGGGTAGTCAACACAGTTGAACATGAATTGGGGCATGCCATAGGTCTTAAGCATAGAAATGGGAAGACAGTAATGATTCCAGCCGGTTCTTATTACCCAATCCAGCCTGGCGACATAGCCCGGCTTAAAAAGCTATACCGCGAAAAATAAATTGATCATTACTAGCAAAAAAGGCTATGAGGTGAAATATGAAAAGAATATATCTTGTTCGCCACGGACAAACTTACATCAACCGCTACAATAAGATGCAGGGATGGTGTGACACGCCGCTCACCGATGAAGGAATCGCAGGAGCCAAGCAGGCAGGCACCGCACTTAAAGACGTGCCCTTTGACATCGCTTTGTCCAGTGACCTAAAAAGGGCTAGCGACACCTGCAATCAGATCATCAAAGACAACACAAACCGCGACGAGATCCAGCATATTGCCACGCCTTTTTTCCGTGAACACTTTTACGGCTACTTTGAGGGGATGGACACCGACATGGCCTGGCAAATGATTGGCGGCCCGCACGGCTACAAGAACCATTATGACTTATTTAAAAATGAGCCAATTGAAACGGTCAAGGACTGGATTAAGGAAGCCGATCCCTTCCATGATGCCGAAAATGCTCAAGAATACTGGCACCGGCTCGACCAGGGCTTTAACCTAATCAGCCAACTTGACGGGGCTGAGAACATCCTGCTGGTCACCCACGGTTTCACAATTCGCAGCATTGCCGCGCGCTTTGGCGACTTCGACATTAGTGAGGGACCGCGCAACGCTTCCATTACCATCATGAACATGACTGCTAAGAACAAGCAGGTCGTTTCATACAACAAGATGCACCTTTAATTCCCCTGCTATATAGGAGAAGGCACATGACTAAAGAACAAGACATTATAGCGGCCGTTAGCCGACTGGCAAGCATTGCCCATGCTAGTTTACAATCAAGCAGTAGCAGGCTGGAAGCTGCCTAGCAGTGCGCCCCAGATTGCCTTAACCTTTTCAATTGTTGCTCAAAAGTAAGAATAAATAAGACAAGAGCCAGGCTTATGATTTCCATCAGGCCTGGCTCTTATTTGCTTGTGTTAGTTCAACAAAAGTCATCTTAAGATTATATATTATCATTATTGATACTTATTATTGCATTTGTAAAATGATAGATTGACTGCTAATTTTGTACTTATTTATGTCTACATCAAATTGTCAATTAGATGTTATATTTTATATTAAGCGCTTTTTAGTATACACATATTATGATAATATATCAGGAATTGGAGTTGAATATCTATGAAAGCAAAACATCAGTTTTTACCTAAAGCAATATGTGCTTTAACCGCCAAAGTATACTTGCTGCACTTGTGGATTGGCAAGTAATTCTTGGCCCGTACCAGTTAATTGCACACTGCCAGTTGCTAAAACATAGCCGCGATCAGCAATTGCAAGAGCTTGCTTGGCGTTCTGCTCAATCAAGAGAATCGTTGTGCCATGCTCATTTAATTCCTTGATAATGGCAAAGATTTCTTTGATAAAGAGAGGAGACAAGCCCATCGAAGGCTCATCGAGCAAAAGCAGCTTCGGTTTTGCCATCAAAGCACGACCAATCGCCAGCATCTGCTGTTCACCGCCAGACAAAGTAGCTGCATCTTGATTTTTACGCTTCTTTAAAATCGGAAACCGATTATAGATTTCAGCATAAAGTTTGGCTGTCTCATCATGGTTATTTTGGATAAAGGCACCTAATTGCAAATTTTCTTTGGCCGTCATTCCGGCAAAGATGTGTCTTCCTTCTGCCACTTGAGAAATACCATTACGCACAATTTGCGGGGCCTTCTGCGTTGTGATGTTCATACCTTGATAGTCTATTTGGCCTGCCACAGGTTTTAGCAAGCCTGAAATGGTTTTAACGATAGTCGACTTGCCAGCACCATTTGCTCCAATTAAGGTAACAATCTCACCCTCATTAATATTAAAGCTGACGCCCTTCACAGCCTGAATGACACCATAATTGACCGATAAATTTTCTACTTTTAGCATAGTCATCAGTCTTCTTCCCCTTCGCCGAGATAGGCTTCAATTACTTTTACATTGGATTTAACTTCTTGCGGGCTACCCACAGTCAGAATTTGTCCTTGATCAAGCACGTAAATCCTCTCCGCTAAATTCATCACCAAGGACATATCATGTTCAATCAGTAACACTGTAATTTGAAATTTCTTTTGGATATGCTTAATTAAGTTAGTTAGGTCAGCGGTCTCTTCCGGATTCATCCCAGCTGCTGGTTCGTCTAAAAATAAAATTTTAGGTTGCGTAGCCAAGGCACGGACAATTTCTAACCGTCTCTGCGTTCCGTATGGCAGCTTATTAGCTGGCGTATTAGCAAAATCAGTCAAGTCAAAGATTGCCAGTAATTCTTGAGCTGCTTCGTACATGTCTGCTTCTGTGCGATAAAAACCCGGCAACCGAAAAATTGTCGTTAAGAACCCTTCTTGGTATTCGTTTGTCATTGCTGCTAAAACATTATCGATAACGGACAAATTCTTAAACAGCCGAATATTTTGAAAAGTCCTTGACAGACCTAGGTCAGCAATCTGAACGGCGCTTTTACGTGTCAAATCATAGCTGGAATTATCTTCATTCAAATTAATTTTCCCGCTAGTTACAGGCACCATTCCAGTTAATAAGTTGAATAAGGTGGTCTTCCCAGCACCGTTAGGCCCAATCAGAGCAACCAATTCATGTTTATCTAAATGCAACGATACATCATTAACTGCAGTGAGTCCCCCAAACTTGCGCACCACGTGTTCAACTTGCAATAAGTGTTCCATGCTCTACCCTCTTTTCCGTTTGCCGAAGCGACCAATATTTTTTAATGAAAACTCCCAGTTTCCTAATAATCCGGCCGGTTTGAAGATCATCATCACAATTAGCATAATTGCATATATGACCATCCGTAAGGAACCGAAATTCTGCAAAACAGTGTCTAAAACACCCAAAACTACTGCGGCCATAATGGTACCAGTCATACTTCCAACTCCACCTAAAACCACAATGACCAGAATAGAAATCGATTCCATAATGCCAAAATTTGACGGTGCAATCGTCTGCACGTAGGAAGCTGATAAACTGCCCGCAATGGCAGCAGTAGCCCCTCCTAAAACAAAGGCGGCTAATTTCCACTTGGTTGTGTTAATACCCATTGCTTCCGCAGCCAGTTCGTCCTCTCTTACCGCCTTAATTGCTCGGCCATTACGGGACCGAATAAAGTTGGTCAGAACAATCGTCGTTAAGCAGACCAAAACGTAAACTGTCGGCCACGAACACAGTTGTGGAATATTAAACATACCAGCTGATCCACCTGTGATTTTTAAATTATTGATTACATTACGAATAATTTCTGCTGCTCCAAGAGTTGCAATTGCAAGGTAGTCGCCCTTTAGCCTAGTAAAGGTGGCCAGTCCAATTACTGCAGCAATGACGCTGGCCAAGATCATACCAGCAAGTACTGAGACAATAAAGCCCAGTTCACTTGTCATGTATTGGGTTATAATCGCTGTCGCATATGACCCAATTGCCATAAAACCAGCTTGCCCTAGGGAAAATTGCCCACTAAAGCCAATAATTAGGTTCAGACCCGTTGCTAAAATGATATTAATACCAATCGTGACCAGCATATTTTCTATAAAGTCATCGATTACGCCCACCATGATCAACGTATTAATCAGATAAAATCCAGCTACCATTAAGATTAACCAGGTCAAGATGTACTTCCAATTGTTTTTCATTTTGCCACCTAAACCTTTTCTTTAGTATTTTTGCCAAAAATACCGGCTGGTAAAAAGAGCAAAATAATAATTAATACAAGGTAAACAACGGCATCCTTGTAAGCTGATAGGCCGATTGATTGGAAAAATGTTTCTAAGGATCCAATTAAGAACCCACCTAAAGCTGCACCCGGAACAGAGCCTATTCCCCCTAAGACTGCTGCCACAAAAGCTTTAATGCCAGGTGTCATGCCCATTAGCGGGTCAATCTGGTTATAGTACAATCCAATCAAAACGCCGGCTGCTCCAGCCAAAGCCGAGCCCAGTGCAAAAGTAAAGGAAATCGTATGGTTAACATTTACTCCCACAAGCTCAGCCGCTTCTGGATCAACTGATACTGCCCGCATTGCTCGGCCCATCTTGGTTTTTTTAATAATCACTTGCAGCATAATCATTAAGGCTACGGCTGTTACTAAAATCAAGATTTGAATATTAGAAATCTGGACGCCAGCAAATTCATAGTTAACCTGTTCAAGAACTTGGGGAAAACTACGGGCGTTAGAACCGACAAAATAAGACATCCCATTTTCTAATAGGAAGGAAACGCCAATTGCTGTTATTAATACGGCAATTCGCGGTGACTTGCGCAGGGGCCGGTAGGCAAAATATTCAATTGCAACGCCGCTAATAGCACTGATAACCATGGCTGACAATAAGGCCAGCCAAAAGTTAAAGTGCCAGGCATTAATCACGAAGTAGGCAAAAAATGCACCAAGCATATAGATGTCACCATGAGCAAAATTAATCAACTTGATAATTCCATATACCATACTGTACCCAAGGGCTAACAAGGCATAAATTGAACCTAATGAGAGGGCATTAATGATTTGCTGTAAAACTGTTTGCAAATTAATCGCTCCTTTAATATAAAACGACTCGCTTACTCAATACTAAATGAGTTGCTTATTTTTCCGTTAGTCATTTCTTCAACCGCAATGGGTTTTTCTGGATCATGTTTCTTGTTGATAATGATTCTACCAGTAACACCATCAAAATCTTTAATCTTAGCCAGCCCTGCCGTAATCTTAGTGGAATCATCTGATTTTTCACTTTCAATTGCGGCTTTAACCATGTAAACAGCATCGTAAGCTAGTGCAGAAAAAGTTGGAGCTTCAACCTTGTAGCGTGCCTTAAAGGCCTTCATAAATTTAGCTGCTTTTTCATCTTTGGCTGCTACTTGCCTTGAAAACGGGGTAGTGTAATAAATATTAGTTGCATTTTGTGCACCTGCAATTTGCGCAAATTTAGGATCTGCTAACCCGTCACCGCCAACAATTGGAATTTTGATGCCCATTTGACGAGCTTGTTTAGCAATTAAGCCAACTTCTGTGTAGTAGCCCGGAACATAGATAGCATCAAGCTTCTTAGCCTTAAATGAAGTTAAAACGGCATTGAAGTCTTTGTCACCAGCAGAATATGTTTGGCTATCAACAACCTTGCCCTTATATACATCTTTAAAAGCCTTGGCAAGTCCTGTACCATAGTCGCTTGAGTTATCTGCATAAATAGCTACCCGCTTGGCCTTTAACTTATTAGTAACAAACTTGGCTGCACTTTCTCCTTGAAAGTTATTTTGGAAGCAAGCCCGAAAAACATATTTGTGCACCTGACCATTTTTTTGCTGCGTAAATTTAGGGTCAGTAGCAGATGGACTAACAAAAGGAACAGCTGCCTTAGTAATATTAGGGATTTCAGCAGTGCCCATGTTAGTAGTTGCTGGGCCCACGACTGCTGCTACCTTATCTTTAGTTGTAAGTTGCGCAGCAACCGAGGACGAGGTCGCTAGCGAACTTTTATTATCACGAATAATTAGTTTGATTTTCTTTTTGTGGCCGTTAACATTGATTCCACCATTTTTATTAATTTCATCAGCAGCAAGTTGAATCCCCTGCTTCTCGGCGTTACCATAACCAGCAACCGTCCCAGACAGCTCCATGTTGACCCCAATCTTGACAAAATCCTTATCTTGCTGGGTCCCACTGCTCGTATTCTTGGCAACGCTGCAGCCAGTCATCATCATGACTGCCGCTCCCGCCACAATACTTAGCGCTCTTTTCATTATCTTTTTCATTTTTCTCTCCTTTGGCCAATCTTGGCTATTAAAAAACCTCATCCACTTAATGAATGAGGTTTAATTTCATCATTAGTTAAGCCCCAATCATTAAGACGCAAACAAGGGCTTAACATGTTCAAAACCACAATCAAGCGGTCTTGCACGCTAAGTCCTGCGCTGCAACAACAAGGCAAATATTCTAATGTCAGTTTGTTTATGTGAATGTTCTGCCTTCATTAAAATATCCTCTCAAAAATTTAATTTAACGCTTAGAATTATATCCATACTAGCTAATTGTGTCAAGCTTAATTTAAAATAATTTTCAATAAGTTTTATTAATTATTGTACATTAATTCACACGAATGCCTGACTTTATTTTATGCAAGCAGACCGTTTTAAGCGAGGATATTGCTTTTACTGCCTTCAGGTACTACTTTTATCTGGTACAGCATAAAAGCGATACAATCTTCAATATCCATGTGATTTTATTAACTTTGTGGTAAAATATAAGAGAGATAATAAGGAGGTATAGCATGTTTGCAACAATTTTTTATTGGATTATCGTTGCTGTCACTGGGCTTTGGGCACTGTGGTCAGCTGCTTGGTCGCTTATTTACCTAGCTAAACGTGAAAATGGCAATTTATGGATCTTTGCTATTATAAACGTTCTAGTATTGAGTTTGCTGGGATTGGCATACTTGATCTACAGCTCTGAAGGAAATCAATGGTACTGGTTTGCATCTAGCAGATCCGACATCAGCCTGTTGGTTTATATGATTATGGGCTATGCCGCTTTGGTTGTTTTCCAAGCCATCTTGGGCATTACGCGCAAGCCTAAGGCTGCATGATATGCACTAGATTGAGACTAATTCTTCACTAGAGTTGAATTTTATTCCATCAAAAAAGCTGACCCTATTTGGGGCAGCTTTTTAATGTCTTTTAGTATGCGCGCATCAGCATTGCTTGGATCAAGTGTGCCAATTCAGAATAACCCGAATAAGTGACAAAGTACTTCTCTAAAGTCTCCATAGCCTGCTGCGTCAGTTTATTTGCCAGATCTTGCGCATGGTCTATCCCGCCTAATTCACTAACCATGCGATCAATCTGTGCTAGTTGACTAGCCGTCAGCTCCTTGCCTTTCTTGACCAAATTCACCAGTTCACCACTTGTATCCCTCTTCAGTGCAAAAATTAAAGGGCCAGTGTAGACACCATTGACTACATCCAGCAGCACGGGCTTTTTTAGTTCCTGGGCTGTGGCGGTGTAATCCAAAATGTCATCGCGTAATTGGAAGGCCTGACCGAATAATAAACCCACTTGTTGGGCCTTGCGGGCCAACGATCGCTTCAACCCACCTTCAATTGCCCCAATATAACAAGCATATGCAAACAAGTTAGCCGTTTTGCCTTGGATCTGTTCAAGGTAGTCTTCTTCAGTGATTGCCGTATTATACTCATTGCTATACTGTAAAGTCTCCCCTGCCAGAATCTTCTGCATGGTTCCACCGTTAAGACGCAAGTTAGTAATTCGAGCCGTATTTTTGCTGAGTAGTTGGAGCGAAAGCGCAAACAGATAGTCTCCTGCATAGAGTGCAATTGTTTTGCCAAACTTAGCCTGAACGGATTCTTGTCCCCTTCTTGTAGCAGAATTATCGACAATATCATCATGAATTAAGGTAGCGTTATGCAAGATCTCAACCGAGCTGGCAATGCTGCACAGCTTGTGCTCATCTTGCTTGCCACCCATCCCGCCAAAAAGCAGTACAAAGCGCGGGCGGAGCTGCTTGCCCGAGCTGGCAAAGGCATACCTGAGTGCTTCGCCTAATTTTCCAGTGGGTGTGGCCACATTCTTGTGGATGATTTTTTGAACTTGAGCTAATTGTTTTTCGAGTCTCACCATGTTAATTTCCTTTGCCAATTGTACTCTTGATAAAGTTGAACGCATCAACATAATGCACTAACAAACTACTCACCAGACCGACTACCACGCCCGCTAAAATGCCAAAAATTGTTAATAGTGGCAAGTATAATAAGAGGTACTTGCTTTGGGCAAGCAGCACTGCAACCAGCAGCTGGCCAAAATTATGACTGACCCCACCAATAATTGACACGCCCAGCAAACTGACAAAACGTGGTGTCAGCAGCAAAAAGAGTCTCATCAAAAATAAGCTGAGAAAGGCCCCGGCTGCGGCATATAAGAATGTACCCGTCCCGCCTGTCATTAAAGCCGTTAAGACCAGCCTGAGAAAGGTAAGCAAAATACAGTCTCTAAAGGGCAGGATCATCAGGGCAATCAGAGTAATTATATTAGTCAAACCCAACCGTGCCCCTGGGGCAAAGAAAAACGGCGATGGCAGCATCTGTTCGACAACACTAAGAATAATGCCTTGAGCACACAAGATTCCCGTGAATACGTAATTATATAGGCTTTTATTTGCTTTAGTCATAATGCAGTCAATTTTTACTCATCAATTTCATTGGATTTGCTTTCATCTTTCAGCTCAACTAAAAACTTGTGGGGCAAGCATACTATCGTGTCTTCACTTTTGCTTTTCCAGCCTTCCTTAACGCACACTTGATCCTTGCAGTTTGCGTCAATCATGCGAATTTTATGCTTTTTCACTTGCACAATATTAAGCTTTCCGCCTTGCCGATATGTCCAAGTTGTATCTTGATCTAGACTCAGCTTCTTCACCTGGCGGTTGTTTACTTTAATTATGGCAACGAGATTGCTGCCTTCTTTTTGAGCAGACAGAAGTACGCTCCAAGGCAGAAAACTAATAATCACTACTGCCACAATGATGAATAAATCACCCAGTTTTAGCCGCTTCAATATTTTCACAATCAGAAAACCTCACGCTGATTAAACTAAAAAAGTCTTATAGATAAGACTATAGGACTTTTAAAGAATTATCGCTACTAGTTTTTTATTCCATTTTTGTCCACATGATAAATCGATTTCAGTATGCCATACCGCCACTTAGTGGCCTTCTTTTCTAGCCATGGCACAAACCACATATCAAGACCAAACGCCCGGCCCGAACCGTTCATGATTGCAATAGCTGCAAAGATCATCCATACGTTCACCCAGTAATTCATCCCAGACAGGCAGAAAGTGGCTACCAGCACGGCACTCAAGCCCCCTGCTAGCCAGGTGCACAACCCCAGCACTAGCAAGATGCCTATAGCTATCTCCATACAAGTCATCACCTTTTGAGCAGCCAGCGCTGCTTCTTTATTAGGGATTAAAACTTTTGTGATTGCCTGCACCCAGCTTGGCATTTTATCAAATACCGGCATCGGTGAGTGACCAAAGTCATAGTTCAAAGAAAAGATTGTCGGTGCAGCGCTAGTTGCTGCCTTGCCGGTGGCAGCAGTTGTTGCAGCGGCTTTTTGCGAAGCTCCGCTAGTAGCAGCTTGCACTAACCAAGGGAAGTGCAGCTGCAATTTGTTGGTAAACCAGGAACCACTGCCCTGGACCTTATACCAGCAGTCAATTAACCACATCATGCCCAAATAAATACGCAATGGAACTGTCCATAAGACATTGCCGTAACGGTTAAGGTTGCCGCGCCACATCGTCTGTCTCTTAGTCCGGAACCACTTGTCCATAACAAATTGGAAGAGGTAGTAACCTGAATAAATTTCCATGAAATAGATCATGTCAACCAGATCTTTGATCAAGACGGCAAAGAACCCACTAAGGTGGAAAATATTGGCTAAGGAGGCCACGCCCCATTTAGGCCCAAGCGAGATCATGAAGCCGGCATAACTGGCACTGAACTTCACTGGTTCCCCACCATCAATCTGGCTGAGGATGTTCTTCATTGCACACTTGCCCGCAGCTTCTGCACACTGCACTATTTGTGGTTCACCGCGACCAGTGCCGTCTGCATCATACATAGCAACGTCACCAATGACATAAACATGAGGATCAGTCGGGATTTGTGAATATTCATTAACCACGATCCGACCGGCACGGGCAGTCTCAAAGCCAAAGTCCTTAGCGGCATCATTAGCCTTCACGCCTGCAGTCCAGATTAAGGTCCTGGTTGGAAATGAAGTTCCTCCCTTAATATCGATGTGGTCCTCATGAACGCCAACCACACCCGTATTAGTTCTGATATCAACGCCATGTTTGATAAGGTATTCTTTAGCCTTGTCAGCATTAGGTCGGTCAAGCATATTCATGACGGTTGGCGCCATTTCCATCATTGTGACTTTCATTTCGTCTTTTTCAATGTGGTATTTTTGGGCAAGTGTTTGACGCCAGGCATTCAATTCACCAGCCGTCTCCGTTCCGGAAAAGCCGGTACCAACGATTGTAAAGGTGAGATATTGGGCTCGTTTTTCAGGGTCGCGTTCTTTTGCTCCAAGACGGACCATTTCATCAATATGGTCGCGCAGCTTAGTAGCATCATCCATGCTAGCCAGGGTATAGCCATACTCTTTAACGCCTGGCGTGCCAAAGTCATTGGGTTGTGAACCGATTGCTAACACAACATAGTCATAAGGGTAAACGCCATTGTCGCCTACGACCTGCTTGGCAGTTTGATCAATCTTAGTCACGTTATCAGTCACAACATCAACATTTTTCCGCCGTGAAAACAAGCGCTGCAAGTCAAATTGCAAAGTCTTGGGTTCCGTTCTGTCAACTGCCACCTCGTGCAGCAGCGTTACCATCGTCATGTAGGGTTCCTTGTCAATGAGCGTAATCTTGATATCCTTACGCCTTTTTAGTTTTTTAGCGAGATGCTTGGTAGTATAGAGCCCCGCAAAGCCTCCGCCAATCACGACAATATTTGTTTCAGCCACTTTTTAACACCCTTTCAATAATAATCGCTTTCTATAACGTACATTATACTAGATTTTTGACACATGGTAAAGTAGCAACTTTCACAATATGATAAGATGTTCGTCCTGTAATTCGCTTTCTATGCTATTAATAAAAGGATTATCAATTTGACCCTAGCTGTTGCATAAAGCTTACAGGTATTTTATAATCTAATTAAGTGAATGTTTACACAATTGTTTTGCTGTTAATTCTATTAATCAAGGAGATAGTGACATTATGAAAAATAACAAATTTATTTACCATGCCGGTATGCTTGCTCTTTCTGCTTTATTGCTCAGTGCATGCTCCACAACTGCTAGCAAGAACTCTTCAAGCAGTTCTTCCAAGTCCAAGGTAAGCACGGTGACTAAGAAAAAGACTGGCAAGCAAGTTGCAGGTGCCAAGTTGCAAGATGGCACTTACAAGCTCGCAGAAGACAACTATTTTAATGGTTACCGGGTTAAGATGGCAATGACTGTCAAGAATGGCAAGGTGACTAACACAAGTTATGACTACGTCAATAAAGACGGTAAGTCCAAGGCTAAAGACGCCAAGTACGAATCACAGATGAAGAAGTATTCTAAAGAAAAAATTGGACCAAAAGAATACATTCCTGCATTGCAAAAGTCTTTTGCTGCAAATGGTGCCAACGCAAGTGCCATTCAAGTTGTTTCTGGTGCTACTAGTTCAAGTATGACAATGAAAAACTATGTCAACCAGTTAACTCAAGCTGCCCAAAAAGGTGACACGTCAACTATTCATATCAATAATGACAAGAAGATGAAGGACGGCACATACAAGCTGGAAGAACAAAATTACAGTCACGGCTACCGGCAAACTTACACAATGGTAGTCAAAAATGGCAAGATTAGCGACTTTAAGTACGACCAAGTAAACAAGAAGGGCGTTTCCAAGACTAAGAACGCTGGCTACGAAAAACAAATGAAGAAGATTACCAAGACCGGTCCTAAGGAATACATTCCAAAACTAGAAAAAGAATTCCTCAAGTCTAATGGCAACATGGAAAAGGTCCAGGTAGTCTCAGGTGCCACTGAATCCTCCCACTCATTTATTGCTTATGCAGAACAACTAATCAATGCTGCTCAAAAGGGTGACACTTCAACCATTAAGGTTGACAATATTGTATATCAAGAATAAAAATAACAATAAGTAACCAAAAAAAGAGTGACATAATCGCCGCTCCTTTTTTATTAGGAGATTTAGCATGATTAAGCGAATTCATAAGCCCTTGTTACTAATTGAACTGCTATTAGCAGAACTAGCCCTTGCAGCTTGTTCCATTCAAAGTCAGCACTCTGCAAGACCCAAGACCGAACTCACCACAACGCCAACTTCAGATACCAGGTTCATGATGGGAACAGTCTGCACGATCAAGATTTATAACAAGCACAAGAAGTCCGCACTTGAAGCTGGCTTTAACCGACTCAAAGTGCTTGCCCACGAAACCACAGTCAACCAAAAGGGCAGTGAAATTGATAAGATCAACAAGTATGCCGGAGTTCACCCGGTTAAGGTTAGCCCCACCATCTACCGCATGTGCAAAGATGCCCACTACTATAGCAAGATTTCCGCTGGCACATTTGACTTAACCATTGGGCCTATCACCAGCCTGTGGCGCATTGGCTTTCCTGATGCCCACAAGCCTAAAGACAGCACTATTAAGAAGCGCTTACCCCTAGTTAATTACCATAATGTAGTCTTTAACAAGCACAAGCAAACGGTCTTTCTTAAAAAGCGGGGCATGATGCTTGACCTTGGGGGTATGGCCAAGGGGTTTATCTCTGATGAAATTATGAAGGTGCTTAAAGCCCATGGCGTAGCCAATGCAATCATTGACTTAGGTGGCAACGTTTATGTACTGGGTGTTTCGCCAACCAACAAGGGAGACTGGTCAGTTGGCATCCAGGATCCCAAGGCAGGTCGCGGCACCGCAATTGGAGAACTTCCCGAGCGCAATGCCACTGCAGTTACATCTGGCATCTACGAGCGTTACCTAAAAGTTGGCAACAAGGTGTACAGTCACTTAATGGATCCCAAGACTGGTTATCCCTGCCAAAACAACTTATTAAGCGTCACAATCATTGCCAGGCTTTCAACTACTGGAGACGGCATTTCTACAGCCGTTTTCAACCGTGGTCTAGACAAAGGCTACCGGTATGTTGAGAACAAGCCTGGTACAGAAGCAATCTTTATCACTAATGATAAAAAAGTTTATCTTACCTCTGGTTTGAAAAATAAGTTTAAATTATTTTCAGATAGTGGCTACAAGCTGGCAAAGCTAACGACTGCAAAATAGCTTCAACCTACTTTGTTTGATCAATGAAAAGAGGAAATATAATGGAAGCCAAAAAGAAATATAATCGGTTAACAATGACTGATTTCTTAGAATTAGTGCGACTCAATGCTAAGTTAGCTAGTCTGATGCCGTATTTATTTGGGGTGCTATTTGCCTATTTTTATTTTCATACCTTTAACTGGCAAAATTCGCTAATTTACTTGATTGCCCAAAGTGCGATTGCCCTCTTTGTTACTGGCTTTAATAATGTGCAAGATTACCGCTTGGCCAAAAGCAAAAACTTCCAAGAAGAACACAATTTAATCGGTAAGCGCAACTTGTCTCCAGCCCTAGTCATGAACCTGATGCTTGGTCTCCTGCTCCTGGCTTCAGCTCTTGGCATTTGGTTAACTGCCCGGACCAACCTCTTCATCCTACTAATTGGTGGACCTGGAATCTTGGTCACAATCTTTTATACTTATGGTCCCGTCCCCTTTTCCCGCACCCCGATTGGTGAGGTCTTGGCGGGTCTAGTTGAAGGCTTTGGTGTCACCTTTTTAGCCATTTACGTCAATTCGCCGGCCAGCCAACTAGCTAGTTTGACTTTGAACTGGCCCCACTTTGCCCTTGGTGGCAATCTGGCCAACCTACTGCTGGTCTTCTGGGTGGCCCTGCCCCAAATTTTTTTCAACTCAGCTATTATGCTAGCCGACAACACTAGCGACCTTGAGCAGGACTTAGTTAATGGGCGCCATACCCTGCCTTCATACATTGGTGTGCCCGCAGCCTTGAAATTGTTCAAATTTTTGGCCCTGACCCCATATGCTGTCGTTGCGTTAAGCGTCGTCTTCAAACTGCTGCCAATCTGGCAACTACTCGTCTTCATCACCCTGCCCAAGGTTTACCATAATGTGCAAAGATTCCTTAAAAAGCAGACTAAGGATATGACTTTTTGGGTGGACAAAGACAATATCGAACACCGCGAGCCCAACACCTTTGACCTAGTGCCGCAAAATCTACTACTGTTCCAAGGCATGCAAATAATTTGCCTGTTACTCGGAATTTTGTTGCCGCAAATCAAGTTTTAGCTAGCAATATTTATAATAGGCAAAAAGGTTGTGACGATGTAGTCACAACCTTTTTATATGGCAATATTTAGTAATCTAAAACGATTTTTTGATAAAGTTTAACCGTCAAGAAGTAGTAAAACAGGTATAAAACTAGAAAGAGCGTGAAGGGAATCCAGATATTGTGGTAGGGATCAGGGAGAAAATATTGAAACAACTTGAGACCAAAGAGCACGTCAATTATGCCTAAAAATGCAGGCAAGATAAACAAGGTGCCAATTTCCCGATTGATTGACCGGCGCAGCATCTTAGTGCGTGTGCCCATCTGGTAGAGCATTTTGTAGCGGCCCCGGTCCTGGAGAGCACCGCTTAGCACCTTGAACATGAGCGTTGAAGCCAACATGGTTAAAAAGGCTAGCCCCAAGAAGAAGCCCATGAATTCAAATCCGCTGCTATAGCCGTTCATTTCTGAATAAGCATGGGCCTTGTTCAATGGACTATTGTAGAGCAGATTAAAGGATGTGTCTGCCTTTAGCTGCAGTTTTTGAATCTTCAGTAATGTAGGATAGTCGCGCTTAAAGTCTTGTACGTTTATAAAGGAAACAAACTTGATTTGGCCCTTGAACTGCTGCCACTTTGCCTGCGGCAGCATGCGGATTGTCTTTTCAATACCATTGGGGACCATGTTACTAAAGACGTTATTGGCATCAGACCGCGGCACGTCCAGCTTATTTGTGGACAAGTTGACCTCCCTATATACGGGAGTGGTGGCTTGACTTTTTGGGATAACATATTCTTTATACTTGACTGGCTTACCTGCAAATTCAGTGCGGTTAAAATAGAGATGCTTGCCAGTTTCTTTGTAATGATAAGTTTGCTGGCGTTTAATAGATAACTTGGCCATCTCTTTTTTAATTGGTCGCGCGTCACTAACAATGGTAGCGTCATAATAAGTTCCCGCAATTGCCTGATCCTTAAGTGTTGAAAAGTTGAGCCCAACGGTGATGGCACCTAAAGCCAAGGCAAAGAGCAGTGAGATCATCGTTAATACTCAGGTATAGTCCTGCATCCGAAACTTCAACTGGCCGAGGGTAAATATGCGGATGCCACGGTAAGAAAAACTTTTTCTTTTAAGCAGGAAACTGATGAGCAAGTTGACTAAGGCGTTGAAGGTAAAGTATGTACCAGCAACAATGGTCACCAAGGCAATCCGGATTAAAGCAAGGATTTCTCTAACCTCCATTCCCATACAGCTGTAGCCCATTGCCAGCAAGACAATTCCTAATACTGCTTCGATTGCGCATACTAGCGGATGGCGGCTAGACTTAACCGGCACCTGATCCTCATGCAGTAAAGCAATTACTGGAGTATGTACCAGTTTATAGACATTGGCCAAGGCACCCAGGAAGAAGATTGCGATAAAAAAGAGAATGGTCCCCAAAACAGCTGTTGGCAGCAATACCTGAAAGTGTCCTATATCAAGACCCATCTGGCCAAGCAAGACTTGGGCAACAACAGCAGTTAGGCCTAACCCCAAGACAATGCCCAAGATAACGGCGACCAGACCAGTAATCAGCGTTTCACAAAAGATCAAAAAACCAATGCGCGAACCTTTGGCGCCTAACATCATGAACATGCCGTAGTCATGTTCGCGCATGCTTAGCAAGAAGGAGTTGGCATAGAGCAGGTAGACAAAGGTAATGATAACCAAAAGGACAATGCCAAAAATGAAGATATAGTTGACATAGCTTGTTCGGGCATTGATATCGTTAGTAATGAAAGCGGGATTGATGGCTATCGTCAAGAACATATAAAAAATCATGCTAGCGACTACTAGACCTGAAAATAAGACTGCATAGTCCTTACGCCGGCTCTTAACCCCGGTTAATGATAGTTTCCAAAGCATTGCTTTCTCCTTATTGCGCATTTCTTTAGCTGGTAGTACTTAATTACCTCTTTAAAACGATTCTTTCATAGAGTTTGACTGTCAACAGGTAATAGAACAAGTACAAGATGGCAAAGACTGTAAAGGGAATCCAAATATTGTTGTAAGGCTGAGGTAGCAGCGCCCGAAATAGCTTCAATCCGAACAAGACGTCGATCACGCCTAGCAATGCAGGCAAAAGAAACAATGTGCCGATTTCATGCTTAATGGAAGACCGCAGCATCTTTTCCCGGGTGCCCATTTGGTAGAGCATCTTGTAGCGGATTTTATCACTAGCAGCACCACTTAGCACCTTAAACATAAGCGTCGAAGCCAACATGGTTAAAAAGGCAAAACCGAGGAAGAAGCCCATAAATTCAAAGCCGCTGCTAAAGTCGCCAATAAACTTGTAGCTACATGGCTTACTAGAATTATAGAGGTCTTCATAATTCGAATTTTCTTTCAGCTGCTGGCGCTGAATCTTCAATAAGGTAGGATAATCCTTTTTAAAGTCTTTTACCTTCAAAAAGGAGACAAACTTCACGCGCCCGCTTAAAGTTGGCCACTTGTTATCTGCTACTAGGCGGATTGTCTTGGGCACGCCATTAGGTACCAGGGCGCCAAAGGCATTATTGGCATCAGACTTGGGCTTGTCTATTTTATTGCTTGGCAAGGTTTCAACCTGGTAACTCGGCTGGCCTTTCTTAAGGGTAAACTTGACATTTTTGACCGGTTGATGCTTAAACTCTTCCCGCTTGAAGTAAAGGTGATGTTTAGTTTCTTTGTAGGTATAGCTTTGCTTGCTATTAAGCGTCAGCTTGCCTACTTCTTTTTTAACAGCTGGCGACTTGGAGACCAAGATTGTATCATAATAGGTATTATCCTTTACCTGGTCTTTAAGGCCGTCAAAGTTCAAGCCGACCGTAATGGCCCCCAAGGCCAGAGCAAAGAGCAGTGAGATCATCGTTAACATCCGGGTATACTCACGCAGGCGAAACTTTAACTGGCCTAGTGTAAACATGCGTATGCCATGGTAAGAAAAACTGCTTCGCTTGATTAAGTAGCCAACTATCGCACTAAAGAAGGCATTAAAGGTGAAGTAGGAGCCAGCCACAATCGTCAATAAGGCAGCTGGAATAATGATCATGAACCGCATTGGTGGCAAATTCAGAATATAGTAGCCAGCTGCTAGCAAGACAACTCCAAGCAATGCTTCTACAGCCCGCAGCAAGTGATGCCCCTTGACCAGGGCTGGCTTTTGGTCTTCACCAAGCAGGCTAATCACCGGCGTATGCGTCAACTTGCGAACATTGCGCAGCGCCCCTAAAAAGAACATGGCAACAAAGAAGATGATCGTCCAAATAATCGCCTTCGGTAACACCACTTGAAAGTGCGTGATGGTCAAGCCAAGTTTAACAATTAACAGCTTGGAGACCACAGCAGTCAAAGCAAAACCCACTATGATTCCCAAAACTGTTGCCAGAATGCCAGTAATCAGCGTTTCACAAAAGATCAAGAGGCCAATGCGCGAGCTCTTGGCACCTAGCATCATGAACATGCCGTAGTCGTGCTTGCGCATGCTCAGCAAGAAGGAGTTGGCATAGAGCAAGTAGACAAAGGTAATAATGACTAATAAAACAATTCCAAAGGCAAAGGTAAAGTTTAAATAATCAGTTGGTACACGTACATCCTTAGCAATGAAGGCGGGATTAATGGCAATCGTCAAGAACATGTAGAAGATGGCACTTGCAACTGCCAAACCCGAAAAGAGTACCAGATAGTCCTTAAAGCGGCTTTTAATTCCAGTTAAAGATAGCTTCCAAATCATGACCCTGCCCCCTATTCCTCAGTTCCTAGGTGGTCAATTAGGAGGTGATAGAATTGCTGGCGGGGCAAGTCGCTTTTGAGCAATTGCTCGCCAATTTGACCGTCTTTGATAAACAGAATACGGTTGGCAAAGCTAGCTGCAAAGGGGTCATGGGTCACCATTAAAGTAGTGACGCCATCATTTTGGTTGAGGTCAGCCATGGTATCAAGCAGTTTACGTGCACTCTTTGAATCAAGGGCACCGGTTGGCTCGTCCGCTAGCAAAATAGCTGGTTCATGTACTAGTGCCCGCGCTGCAGCGACCCGCTGCTTCTGCCCGCCTGACACTTCAGCTGGGTACTTGGATAAAATATGGTCAATCCTCAGTCTTGTAGCAATCTTGCCTACTAAGGGGTCAATTCGGCTCGCTCCAATGCCCCTTAAGGTCAGCGGAAGGGCGATGTTTTCCCGGTTGGTCAGGTTCTCTAGCAAATTAAAGTCTTGAAAGATAAAGCCAATTTGCTTGCTCCTAAAGTCTGCCAACTGGTTGGCATTCAAGGTACTGTTGTCTTCATGGTTGATAAAGACATGACCAGTTGTTGGCTTGTCTAAGGTTGACATAATATTGAGCAGAGTCGTCTTACCAGAACCGGAGGCACCCATGATGGCCACAAACTCACCCGCATTAACACCAAAGTTGATTCCCTTCAGTGCTTGGTATTGCTTTTCGCCGCGCTTGCCATAAGTCTTGGTAACTTGATCTACCCGCAAAATCTCAGTCATAGTTGGTCCTTTCTGTATCACTTTGTATTATATATCTAATACACTAATTCAATTAGGACAACTTGTCAATTAAATTATGAAAAAAAGATAAGTCTTCCTTCTTTCCCAGAAGACTTATCTTTTGTACAAGCCGTCATAATGCGACAACAGCATATATTAAATTTTTAATAAGGAAGCGCTCACTAGCGTACCCGCTTGAGCACCTTCTTTACAGGTGTGACGATAATTGGCGTGACAATTGCCGTGAAGATGGCTTCAATCAGTCCGTTCATCCCAAGTGCAATGATCAGCACTAGAATCAAAGGCGTATCCTTGGCAAAATTGCCCATATAGCCGCTTAACAGCGTCGACTTATTCATAAAGATAATACTTGTCAACAAAATAACCATGGCTGTGTTAGTCAAGGAGGTGACGGCACCGGCAACAATGTAACCAATTTCTTGAACCCGACTGGACTTTTGCGCAAGCCACTTGCCGATCAAACCTGGAAACAGGCCAGCCAGAATACTTGGCACCAGCGAAATAAAAATATTTTGAAACAGCATTAAGCTGACCATATCGCCCGGCTGAGTATATGCTTGGAATAAGCGAACGAAACCCCAAAACAGACCAAAAAACGTACCAGCAAGTGGGCCCATGATCAAAGAATACACTGAAACCGTTAGGGGAATCGTTGTAATTGCAGGCAGGTTCGGCAAAATTCGAATGTAGCCAATGTTTGGTACAAATGTTTGTAACAAAAAAATGGCAACGAATAAGGCAGTAATTGCCATCTTTTTGGTTTGTTCTCTGTGCATTTATTTCTCCTTTAAAAATCTTTGCTTATTATATTGCTAAATGCATGTGCTCGCAAATTTTGCTAGTACCTCTTATTAGTTGTACTAGCAGGTTGATTAATAAAAACTATTGCGTGCGTTTTTGACTGTTGACCTCATTTTGAACCATTATCAAAAAACTGGCGCAAGCATGCTGCCTCTTCCAGCAGCTTTTCCTTATTGTCAACTTGCGAAAGCTTGTAACCCACAAAGTAAGGCGACGCCAAAAACCGAGCCACTAGTTTGGCACAAATTCCGCCACCCGAAAGTGGGTAAAAGAATAAGTTGTAAGAGTCACAGCGGCCTCCTGATAGCACAGTCAGCATGTACTTGGCACTGCTTTGAATCCAATCTGCCCACAAGTCAAGACCAGCTGTGTCAAGCAGGTTGATGTTCAATTCAACGTAGCCCTGGACTGGGTGGGTTGCCACGTTTACTTCTACTCCTGCTTGATCAAATAAGGTAATTCCACTAAAGTTATCTGGATGAATGTACTGGTAGCCATCCTGCTCTTTTAGGCCTACGATCTGCATGTGGGGATGCACCAGCGAGCCTCCTGAGTGTGGCCCATAATTCTTGTACCACAAAACTGACTTGAACTGCTTACTATCATTCATTTCATTAAAGCAGCCCAGCGCAAAGCGCAATAATTTACGGTTGTATTCTGCTGTATAATTTACAATATCACCGCTATGGTCGCTTGATTCCACCAGCACGGTCTGGGTCGTTTGGCGGAGGGTGGGAAACTTATTGTGCAGCCAAATCATGTCCCCCTCTTGCTTGTAAATATCGCTCAGTCCTGCAACCGCGCAGAAGGGACACTCCGAATTGCCTCTTGCCTTACGGTAAGAATTAGGCTTGCCTTTAGCAGTCTTAACATCAAAAATTAGCGGCTCATTTTCCATCATAATTCCCTCCCTGATCTTTTGCTGACCCTTGTATTTTACTAGCTCTGCAATAGATGATAAACTTAAAACGCAATAATTTTACAATTACATTATTTGGTAGGTAACTTATGCAATCTAGAAAAAATTTGAAAAAATACAATAACCGCAATAATTTGTACTTAATTATTGCTGGAGTCATTTTAATTCTTGCGGTTGTTTTTGGTGTTGTTTTATACAATAACCATGTTGAATCCCAAAAACAAGCCAGAGCATTTGCCACTAGCCACTTTAACCCAAATGTACGCGTCTACGGCGTCAATGTTGGCAAGCTTACAGTTGCCAAGGCCACTAAAAAAATCAACGACCGGGCCAACAACATTGTTGTGCTTGAAAACGGCAAGGTAACAATCGAACAAGATCCTGATCTTGCTACAATTGACCAGCAGACCGTCACTAGCTATTTTAAAAAGCAACACACAACAATGCCGGATAAACGAGACTACGAGTACCGCAATAGTGAACTTGATGCTGCCAATAAGAAATTAGAAGCCGTTAGCCGCGCCACTGTCAATTACAAGGTTGCAGGCAAGACTTATCAACTAAAGGCCAAGTCCCTCATCAACAAAGCGGTGTTTAAACAGGGCAAGTATGACTTTCTCAACGTTGAAGATCTCACAGCCCAGCTGAATAAGATCGACCAGGACGTTACGACCCTGCACAAGACATACAAGTTTGCAGTGCCAGCAGGCAAAAAGCTGGCGGGCAAAAAAATTACCGTTAAAAATGAAAGCTATGGTTGGGGCGTTAATGTGAAAAAGGCACAAGCTGCAGTTGAGCAAGCCTTTCTCAATGGAACCAAAAGCATTGATGGACAAGATTACATTTATGGCTTGGGCTACAGCACATATGGTCTGGGCTATGGCTTAAACAATCATGGCATTGGCAACAACTACATTGTCATTTCTCTTAAAAGACAAGAACTCTGGATAGTGCGTAAAGGCAAGCTGGCTGTGCATTTAACCGATGTTGTTACCGGTACTAAGGATGGCGGCAAGGGTAACCGGACTCCACAAGGCGTTTGGTACATCCACTACAAGGAATCGCCTGCTGTCTTACGCGGGTTCAACAATGATGGTTCTAAGTACGCCTCCAGAGTCAAGTATTGGATGCCCTTCACTCTAAGTGGCTGCGGCTTGCATGACGCTTCCTGGCGGGGCGACTGGTCAAAAACAGCATACCTGCGGGGCGGTTCACACGGCTGCATCAACATTAAGCCACATGAAATCAAACATGTTTGGCACAATGTTATCAAGCATGAAGCTGTTATTGTATACGATTAATTGAATAACAAAAAAGTCTGAGGAAATTATTCCTCAGACTTTTTACTTGGTCTGCATCAAACAAAGCAATTTTTAATCCTGCAGTGCAGCTGCAACAGCTTGATTGACAGCACCCTGTTCGCTTTCAACCAAGTCTACCTTGGTGGCAATCACATTGGTGTCCATCTTGATCTCGCGCCCTAAGCCTGGTTGATCAATCTTGGGACCAAAGAATTCTTGAAATTCGCTTAAGCGATTAGCGGTATGGAAAGCCCGGGCAGTGACTGTGATATAGGTGGTGAATTCCATATCGCCGCCAATTGTCTTTTCTAGCCATGACCACTGGCTACGCAGCCAGTCCCAAGCAGCCTGCTCACCCTTGTTATTGGCCAAGATGCCGAAGTACCAACTTCTTAAGTCCTGTGGCTTGATGACATCGGCGTCCTGAAAGTCGACCACAATTTTGGCAATATCGCTGGCATCCTTGGTTGACCGCACAGCAGACATCAAATCATTCTTGTAGTATGGGTCAACTGCAGCTTGGTATTGCATCAGCAAACGGTCCACTAAACCTGACTTATTGTAGTTTTTGACCTCGTTGATCAAAACATACGGCCGAATTGCGGCATTAATACCGGCCAAGTTATGGTCATTGGACGTAAAAATCTCATGGCCTGCTTCAATCGTTTCCCGGTCTTCAGCATACAACTCAGCTGATAAGACCATCGGTCGCATGATCCGATCATCATCGCTGTCTGTATCCTGTGGCTGCCAGCCTAAACGGGTCATCTGCTGGTGGGCCAACTTATGAGTGAAGGCCTTCAGATTCTTTTCTTCCGGTGAATCTGGCTTGGTGAACATGCGCAGTTTTTCAGCTACACCAAGCATTGCAGCAATGACAATATTAGAGCGTGAATCCGCAAATTTAGGCAAGAGCGGTACCAATTTAGCAAAGGAAACTTGCTTGCCTTCAGCTAGAAGTCCCAAGTCTTGGAGCAATTGCAGCTGGTCTACCGGCTTGAGGGCAGTCAAGTCGGCCATAATATCGGCCATCAATGTCTCATCGTAGTTAACAATAAAGTGAGAGCTATTGCCCACATTGAGGCGCAGGGCATGACCTGTTGCAGCGCGCAAGTCCTGGTAGTTGCCTAGGTCAAGTTCGCGCTCAGCCATAATCTGCGGTGCAGTGAAGTTAGCGTTCAAAGGAATTGCCCACTTGCGACCAACATCCTTGCCATCACCGGTAAAGAATTGCTTCTGCGTCAAGAGCAGGTGGCCTTTTTCATCAACTTTAGCACTAACCACAGGGTAACCAGGCTGGTCGAGCCAAGTATGCATAATCTTGCCAATGTCAAGGTCAGTAGTAGTAGACAAGGCATTCCAGAGGTCATCTCCCGTTGCATTGCCAAAGCTATGCTGGTTGAAGTAGTATTTCAGTCCCTTGCGCAAAGCATCGTCGCCTAAAAGTGCCCGGACCATGACCAGCATCCGTGACCCCTTAGCATAGACAATCGCACTGTCAAAGAGTGCGTCAATATCAGCTGGATGCTCTACTTCAACGTGGACTGACTGAACACCATCTGTAGCATCCCGTCTAAGGGCTGCTGGTACTTCAGAAACCTGGTAGGTGTTGTCCCAGACGTGCCACTCTGGCTCCAAGGCATCGACTGATACGTATTCCATCATGTTGGCAAAACTTTCGTTTAACCACAGGTCATCCCACCACTTCATCGTCACCAGGTCACCAAACCACTGGTGGGCCAGTTCATGTGCAATTACCGTGGCCACGTAAGCCTTTTGCTCATCCGTTGCGTTGTCTGGGTCAAGCAAGATAGCAGCTTCACGATAAGTAATTAAGCCCCAGTTTTCCATTGCACCAGCTGAAAAGTCTGGCAAAGCAAGTTGCCAAGAGTGCGGCAATGGGTATTTGGTCTCATAGAAGTCTTCGTAAAATTCGATGGCACGCTTGGCAATATCCAGGGCAAAGTCTAGTTCTTTGGCCTTGTGCGCCTTCGTCGCAAAGACGCCAACCTTGACACCATCTTTGGTCTCAGTCATCTTGGATTGCAAGTCGCCAAAGGCAAAGGCAATCAAGTAGCTAGACATTCTAACTGTCTGGTCAAAGTAGTGCACACCATTTTCAACCTTGATTTCAGGCATGTTAGCAATAGTGGTCTCACCGGCCTGCTCATCATACTTCAATGCAAGGGAAAAAGTCGCCTTGGCTTCTGGCTCGTCGACACAAGGAAAAGCTTGGCGTGCCGCAGTAGTTTCAAACTGCGTTCCAATAACCTGCTTTTTGATGCCGTCAACCTTATAGTAAGATGGATAAATCCCCATCATTGTATCAGTCAAAGGTGCAGAATAGGCAATTTCAACCGTTACCTTGCCCGTCTTGCCCAAGTCAATCTTGATGCCTTCACCGTCGTTATCTACAGTGAATGGTACGCTTTGTCCTCCACACTTAACTGAATTGATTTCCATATACTTCTGGTTGACCAAGATGCTGTCTTCCATGGCTTGACCTGTGATTGTGGAAGTGCCCTTAATCGTTTTTTTCTTGCGATCGATATCAATGAATAAGTCATAATGATCGGGATGAAAAGTTTCATAAAAATGTTTTTCTGACATAGCTTGCCTCCTAAATATAGCTGTTAACTTAAATTTTACCAAACTTACCTGAAAATACCATTAAATCTTGTTTGTAAGCGATGCGTGTTCGTTCTGTAACAACAATGAAACATTGGCTGTGTATCATTATTTATAGTTAAATAGCGTGTTACGGGGAATGAAGCAAATTGAATAAAAGTAAAAGTTTTATATATAAACTAGTCGCAGCACTGGCATTAGCCTTTGGCTTTGTGGCAGTAATTGAAACAACTAACACCAATCCGTGTACACAAACAGTGCAGGCGGCTAAATTATCTAAAGCTGAACGTGCAGCCAAGAAGTGGATTGCTATGCATGAATCAGGCGGTAACTACCACGCTAGAAATGGCGTTTGTTATGGCAAGTACCAACTGAACATTTCATATCTGCACGGAAACTTCTCCAAGAAGAACCAGGATAAGACAGCTGACAACTATGTATATGGTCGATACGGCTCATGGGTTAACGCCAAGCGCTTTTGGTTGACTCATCATTGGTATTAAAGCAATCCACAATTATTAAATTCCCTTTTAATAAAAAACGTCTAGCAATAAGCTAGGCGTTTTTATTTGTTTTCAACTCTTTTGCAGCATGTGCGGAACCTGGTCAAAGCGCTCTTTTCAAGAATTTACCCTCTTTTTAGAATGATTTTGCTCTAAGAGAAAATCGAGCAAGGCCTTATTTTGGGCCGTTCCAAAAATAAGTAGCTTTGCAAAATGGCAAGGTCTGCCACCGTCTTGCGTAGCCACATTAATTATTCAAGAAAATGGATTGCCATACTTAGAACTATATTGGTAAAAGCCCATTTGATATAGCTTGATATCTTGGTCAATTTCCTTATCATCTTTAAAATTAATCATTTTTAGTACTGCTTGAGTAAATTCTAGCGGTGCTGTCCCATTGGCAGTAACGAGATTTTGATCTCGCACAACCTGCTGTTCAACAAAATCATTTTTATTCTGATATTGGTCAAAATCTTTCCATAAAAATTGAGCATTCCCAGTATGACGAAAACGGCTCAGCAAACCATTTTGGGCAAGGTAATCAACAGCTCCACATATTGCTCCAACTGGTCGATTATTTACCAGTCGTTCAGTAATTATTTGCTTTAATAGTTCATTTTCAATTGTCCATGAATTTCCACCAATTAACACTAATAACTCATTATCAAGTGGAATTTGCTTTAATTTATAGTCTACTATCGTTTTAAATCCACCTAGCGATGAAACCTCCTTTTCTACAGAAGCTGTTTTAACTTCCCAATTTTGATTTGAATTTATCATACTTGCAAGATATGCACCTTCCCAGTCAGAATATTCATTAATAATATAAAAATTGCCTGTTTCATAAATCCTGCCTACTAACTCATTTTCTTCATTTCAGATCGTTTTCTTTTAGAACACTAGTTCAATATGAATATTATATCCTAGTTTAAGCAAAATGAATTACCCGCTTTTGAATAAATTGAGCTGGTTAGCACATTTTTCACCATACTAGGGGAAGCAAAAAACTGTGCTTCAAAATGAAGCACAGTTTTCTTGGTCATTAATGGTGTGATAAGTGGGCTTTAACGCGGCCGCATCTAAACCAAGTGGCAAAAAATGCTAAGCCGAAGATGGTCAATGCGACCACCGCGCCCATAATAATCATGCTGTTACTATCAAGAACAAGCGCTTGCTTGTTGCCTAATAGGCGGGTTGACGCATTAACCTTCTGGCATAATCCAAAGAACAACATGATTAGACTACTCAAAGTCAGTAGGCCATTAATCACTGTCCAGACTCTTATCTTTGTTAACTTCAAAACCATGTCCCTTCTTTCGATATAAATATGCGTATTATATACCCTCATAAAATAAATGCAAGAGCCTTGCTTAAAAAATTATCTTTTTTATTGAGATTAAAATAAATTAATAATTTGTTTTTCTGCTTATCTGCTAAAAGGCTACACATCAGCCTTACTACTTTATCTATTAAGCAATTGTTAAATTTATTATGCAAAGCCGTACTCACTCTTGTCTGCAGCCCAAATTAAAGATTACATTTTATGCGTAGTCCAAATGACTTATTATGTGCACAAAAAGAGGCTTGGTGTTCATGCCGAGTCTTCTGCTGCAAAAATAAGGTCTTTCCAAATAAGGCATAATCGGTTAAGATAGAGAGCAATTATTAACTTCGAACAGAAGAGTAGCTTTATTTTATTCTAAGCAGAGAGCCTTTGGTTGATGGAAAAAGGCAGAAGAATAAAGCGAACCACATCTGGGAGTATCCCTTTTGAAAGTCAGTAGAAAGGGACGGGAATGCCCGTTAGCGCATCAGAAGTTGTTAGACTTCTTGAGGTTATTGTCGTGAGGCAATAATGAAAAAAGGTGGAACCACGTTTATTCGTCCTTTAGCTCGTTGAGCTAGAGGGCTTTTTTGTTTTTAAGGAGGAGTTAGATGAATTATGCTTTAGAAATTTTTCCAGCTTTATTAAATGGTGCCGGAATGACTTTGAAGGTTTTCTTCTTTACCTTGCTGGGTTCAATTCCATTAGGAATAGTATTGTCCTTTGCCTTGCAGACTCGGCTCAAGCCATTGCGCTGGCTGCTTAATTTTTACATCTGGCTAATGCGGGGCACGCCCTTACTATTGCAACTAATCTTTGTCTTTTACGGTTTGCCGCTACTGGGCATCGTCTTTGAGCGCTATGATGCAGCCCTGTTTGCCTTCATTTTGAACTATGCGGCCTACTTTGCCGAAATCTTTCGCGGAGGCATTCAATCAATCCCCGATGGTCAATATGAAGCAGCCAAGGTCCTGCGGTTAACCCAAAAGCAGACAATTACTAAGATTGTTCTTCCTCAGGTGATCAAAATTGTCCTGCCATCAATTGGCAACGAAGTGATTAACCTGGTTAAGGATACCTCACTGATTTATGTTTTAGGCCTGGGCGACTTATTGCGGGCCGGCAAGATCGCCATGAGCCGCGATGTTAGCCTAATTCCACTATTTTTAGTTGGCTTAATTTACTTGCTCTTAACTGCTTTTTTGACCATCTTAGCCAAAAAACTAGAAAAGCACTACCAGTACTATAAATAGGGGGCATAAAATGCTTGAAATCAAAAACCTAGTCAAAAGCTTTGCCGGACGCAAGATTATTGACCACTTAAACTTAGAAATCAAAGATGGCGAAATCCTCACTATTGTTGGACCCTCTGGCGCAGGCAAAACGACGCTTTTGCGGTGCCTAGCTGGTCTAGAAACAGTCGATGCGGGCAAACTAAGCATGGACGGAGTTGCCTTTGACCCCGCTCAGATGGCCAACGCCGACCAGATTGTTGGCATCGTCTTTCAGGACTTTCAGTTGTTTCCTCACCTGTCGGTTTTAGAAAACATCACGCTAGCACCTCGCCTAGTCTTGCACAAGACTAAGGCAGAAAGCGTACGCCACGCCCAAAAGTTACTGGCCCAACTAGGCCTGGCTGGTAAAGAACAACTCTTCCCCTACCAGTTATCGGGCGGGCAAAAACAGCGCGTTGCCTTGGCCCGGGCTCTGGCCATGCGGCCCAAAGTTATTGGCTATGATGAACCAACCAGTGCACTTGACCCCGAATTACGCGAGCAAGTGGAACAGGTCATCCTGACTTTGAAAGACCAGGGCATTACGCAAATTGTCGTAACCCATGATCTAGACTTTGCTAGGCATATTGCCGATGACATGCTAAAAGTAGAACCACTATAAAGGAGGCTGTCATGACCAAGAAAAGAAATTGGCTAGTTCTGTTCATACTCATGCTTTCCCCGCTCTTAAGTGCTTGTGGCCGGGCCAAGACCAATACCGACCAATGGCCGCGGATTAAGGCTGAAAAGCGGGTAATCGTTGGCCTTGATGATACCTTTGTACCGATGGGTTTTCAAAACAAGGCAGGTCACATTGTAGGCTTTGACGTTGACTTAGCCAGAGCTGTCTTTGCCCTCTATGGAATTAAAGTCGACTTTCAACCGATCGATTGGTCAATGAAAGAAAATGAATTGCAAAATCAAACGATCGACTTAATCTGGAATGGCTATTCCAAGACTGCACAAAGAGCTAAAAAAGTACGCTTCAGTAGCAGCTACCTGAAGAATGACCAGGTAGTCGTTTCGCTAAAGCAGAAGCATATTCGCAGATTCCAAGACATGCAGGGCAAGGTACTAGGAATGCAGAACGGTTCTTCCGGCCAAGAAAGTTTTAACCAACAACCTAAAATTCTGAAAAACCTGATCAAAAAGCGCACGCCTGTTTTGTATGATGGCTTTAGCGAAGCCTTTATGGACCTCAATGCTGGACGAATTGACGGCCTGCTAATTGATCGCGGCTATGCAGGCTACTACTTATCGCATGAGAGCAATCCAGCTGATTATAGTGTGGTGGCTGGCGGCTTTCATAGTGAGAGTTTTGTCGTGGGCATCAGAAAGTCTGACCAGGAGTTGGCGCGTAAAATCAATGCCGGATTCAAGAAGGTAAGGCAGTCTGGCAAAATGGCACAAATCACACGCAAGTGGTTCGGCATTATTGGGGCCAATTAATACCAAAAAAACCGGTTAATAGTTACCAAAGAAATTGCACCATGGTATCCTATTCAACCGGATAAATTAACAAGCTCATAAGTCTTATGCGATGTGCTGACTTTTTATGACCACTCACTCTTTAACCATTCCTGGGCCAAGTCAAACCAGTGGGCAGCATGCGGGTTGTCCTGCCATTCACGCTCCTTAACCACCATGTCAGGGCGGGCTAAGGAAAAGCCGTGGCCACCACGGTTGAAAATATGGATTTCACACGGCACCTTGCTTTCCTGCAAGGCACTGGCATATTCCAGGGTATTGGTTGCCAGCACCACCGGGTCGTCCCAGGCATGAAAGATAAAGGTGTCTGGAGTTTGGTCTGTGACCCCCAAAGCACTGTTTTTAACAAATTCATCCTCAGGCACCATGTCTGCTTCATCCTCAGGAACATCAAAGCCCAACTTGTCTAGGTTAATCAGAGGATAACCCAAGATAGTCTTATTGGGCAAAACAGCATTGGCCTTAAAGCTAAATTGACTTTGATACTGCGCAGCCGTTGCCATGCTATTGGCCATGCTGGCCACGTGACCGCCAGCTGAAAAACCAACAGTCACAATCTTGGCAGGATCAATCTGATATTCTTCAGCATGATCGCGGAAGTACTTGACCGTGGTCAAAACATCTAAGCCAGCATCCGGATAAATGTCGCCTTCGTCCTGCACCAGGTTGTATTCCATCACCACGCTGTTGAAGCCGCAATTATTAAAGGCCAAGGCGACGGGTTCACCTTCACGCAGTGACAAATGGTCAAAGCTGCCTCCTGGAATCACAATCGCTAAGGGACGCTTGGGCATTATCAAGTCACCAATTGAAGCCAGCGTGTATGTGTGCACCTTGAACTTGCGTCCGTTGAAATTAGTTAGCGTTAAATCATTTACCTTCATTTTCTTACCCCACGTTTTGTCATACTCTTTACCAAAAAGGCTGTTGTCAGCGGTACCGTTAATAATACACCAATCAACGAATATATAATAATTAGTGCCTCATTAACAAACATCTTTTCATTTAGAACTTCGCCCAAGGTATAATTCAAGCGAATATACCATAAGAACAAGGACAAAAAACTGCCAAACATCCCAAATAAGATTGTATTCATCGCTGTCCCTAACACATCATTGCCAATCTTAACGCCGCTAGCCTGCAAGTTTGCTTGCGTAATTTCCGGATTGTGCTTTTTTATTTCTAGCAGTCCAGAACTCATTGCCACCGCTGCTTCAGCTATTGCACCCAAGGTTGAAAAGATAGCAACGGCAACAGCTATTAAAGGGTAGCTCAAGCCCGGCATTTGCGATAATCCAACCAAGATCTCTCCTGCTTCTGGCCCTAAGCCCGCAGCTTGGGCCAAGTACCCAATTCCCAAGATCATGGCACTAATGAGCAAGCACACCCAAAGCGCAGAATAAAAGGAATTCTTGGCCACCTGGTAGTCGTGCGTGCCCAAAAAGATAATGGTTACCAATTTTAACGGAATAAAGATCAAGATCAGCAGCGGAATGTTGATGCCCCATGAAATTAAAATTGCCAGCAAAATCAGTAACAAGGTATTGATTAGCACGCTAAAAAAACTGCGAATACCCGTTTCACCACCAACAATGGTCATTAAAATTGCTAAAACAATGATGAGGGCCATTAATGTGCTCACCTTTACTCACCTGCTTCCCATTTTCTGTTTTCCAAAAACAACAAACTGCAGCCAGTTGCAAAAACAACAGTCAAAACAATGCCAATTGCCGAAATTACGCTCTGCGTTACTCCCAGCGACAAGGTAAAGCCAAAGGTTGACCGCAGGCTGTTATTATCACGCAAGTAGATAATAGTCAGCGGCAAGGACTCTGACATAAAGATCAACACGAGAACATTAATCAAGGGGCCCATAATTTCTTGGCCCATTGTCCGCCCGCTATCAACCAACTGCCTGACGGTCAAGTCCTTCTTGGTCTGGATCAGCTCATACAGGCTGGAAATAATATCAGTTGCTTCATCCATCACGGCACCCAGAATTCCGAGTAAAGTTTGAGCCAAGAAGATGCCACGTGGATCTTGCGTAGCGTAGTCGCCGGTCTCATACTTGATTTCTGATTCACCTGTCAGGTGCATAATGAGGTAGCATATTCCAAAGGAGACGAAAACGCCAAGCAGTGTCGCCAGCCAGGTCACCAGCATTTTTCGATTGAAGCCCTGAACTACTAGCAGGCTGAAGAAAGAAAAGACTATATCAGCTAGACCAAACAGCAAAATAATGTAAGAACCATTCAACTTAATGTTTAACATGATCACAAGGTAAAAGAGCAACCAGCTCAATATCATTGACCCGACCAGTCCCAGTGCCTTTTTACCTGCTACTGCCACCATCAAGGTTGCCATGATAGTCAAAGTCAAGACTAAAACCCAGTCACGCTTGGGATACTGAATAGCAGGCTCGTTTTTTTTAATACTGACAAAGACGCGCTCGCCGGCCCGGTATTTCTGTGTCACCAGTTGGGAGGGGTAATAAATATTGGTTGTTGTATAGCGCTCTCCCTGGTGCTTACCTGACAATATTTGCAGGTGCAGAACCTGCTTTCTGGTTTCATCCTTGTTGTTGTATACATCCGTACTCTTTTCCATCAAGGTGTCCTTAATAGTAGAATCCGTGATGACGGCAACATCATTTTTAGAATATATGCTAGTCGCAAAGTAGGTGCAGGCTGTTAAAGCCAGCCCGATGATTGCTACAAGTGCTGCCACCCAGTAGCGCCGCTTGTTTTTGTTCACTGCTATCCCTCCATTTCTATATTGTTCTACTGTATACCAAAATAATCTTGCTTCTTCATAAATTCTGCTTAAATTGGCAAAATTTAAGATTATAAAAAACGGCTTTGCTCCCAAAGTCGTTTTTGTTTACATGTCAATAAAGCGCTGCCACCAGTGCTTTTTTTCTGGTTCTACCTGCATATCGTTAAGTGTCCGGCGAGCATTTTCAGCGGCTTGTTTTTGTGCATTTTCTTTGGCCTTAGCTAAAATCTCCTCATGCACCTGCTTACTGGACTTTTGCTCATACTGCAGAACTTGGGCCCGCTTCTCATCGGCTGTCAAAGGATGGTCCTCTTCTACTGCCACATCTTGAACATCATCAAGTGCGCTGTCCGTGTCCGTGACAATTCCTGAAATATCTGGCAAGGCCGCAAAGTCTTCCTCTTTGCCACCCTTTTTTTCAAGTTGGGCTTGTTTTTCCAGCAGCATCTTGTTTTGCTCTTCGATGCGGTTCAACTGCTTTTGCAGCTTTTCTAATGCTGTGTTCTGCTGACCAATTGTTTGCTGCAGGGCGTTAAGCAATTTCATTGCTTGCGGCGCAGGCAATACCTCCTGCTTCTTTTTGCTGCTCTTAGCCTTTACCTGGTCTTTCTCTTGGCTTACGGCAAAGACTTGCTGGGCCGCTTCTTGCAGGGTCAGGCCATTGTCTTGAGCCAATTGGTGAAAGTCCTTCAAGTCCTGCACATCTTGCTTGCTGTACAAGCGGGCTTTTTGCTTGGTTCGGGCATAATAATCGGCCTTGCCCGTGACCCGTTCAACAATGAGCGAGTACTTGCGCAAGGTTGCAACACTGATTTGCAGTTCTTTAGCCGTCGCAGCCGGCGCGGTCAGTTCTTCAAAGTTATGGTTGTCACTAGTCATAAAGTATTACTCCCAAATACAATGCTATCAGCCTAGTTTGTGCAATAGGGTCTGCTTATGCTCATAGCGCTTTTGAGCAAGCTCAATAAGGCGCGTAATTAGATCAGTATAGGAAATGCCTGCTTCCTCAAATAGTTTAGGGTACATGCTGATGTTGGTAAAGCCTGGCAGGGCGTTTACTTCGGTTAAGATTACCTTTTGGTCGCTTTCCCGCAGAGTCGAGTCAATCCGAGCTAGACCACTGCATTCAGTTGCCTGGTATACTTTGCGGGCATTTTTTTGAACCTTTTCAACTATTTCTGCTGGTAGGTCTGCTGGAATCTGCAAAGTTGTAGTTGAATTATCATTATATTTATTGTCATAGCTATAAAAGGTTCCAGCAGCGTTAATAATCTGGCCAACGCCAGAAACAAGTGGCTGGTCATTGCCTAACACTGCCGTTTCAACTTCTGTCCCATGAATGGTCTCTTCTACTAGAACCTTGTCGTCATACTTAAAGGCATCAGCTAGCGCTTCTTGATATTCTTGTGCATTAGTAACATGGTGAACGCCAACAGATGACCCCTGATTAGACGGCTTTACGAACAAGTCATCGCCCAGCTTGGCACTAACGTAAGCATAGTCACGCTTATCGCTATGCTTGTCTTCATATTCAAAACGCTTGATGGCAATCCAGTCGGCTACTGGAACGCCGGCCCGCTGAGCTAAAATTTTAGTAAATTCCTTGTCCATCGTGACTGCTGCAGCCAAAACATCATCACCAACAAAGGCCTTGTCTAGGATTCGGAATAATCCCTGCAAACTGCCATCTTCGCCTAAATTGCCATGCACAATGGGGAAGAAAACATCAATTTCTGGCAGGTCAGTCAGCTCGATTAAGTTGGCGAGGTTAGCCACCTTGTGTGGGTTTTCAACCGTATAATGGGGATCAGCAAGTACCTTGAAGGCGTCTTTTTCACTAGCAATGTAGCCTGAATTGGTAATCCAGATCGGGTGAACGTCAAACTTATCCTTGTCAATTGCACTATAAATATTGTGGCCCGACATAATTGAAACTTCATATTCAGATGAATTTCCACCGAAAATAAGGCCAACCTGTGTTTTCTTCGTCATTGCTTTTACCTCTTAAATATTATTTCTAGCTTTTTTCATTATACGGCAATAAATGGCGAAATAAGCAGAAATTAGGCGATTTTTAGGAAATATTTTTGCCAAAGACATTTTAATGTTTAGCTACCTCTAAATTTGTTATCTTATTTGGCCAAATCAGCAATAGCGAATCAGTTATACTCTTCAAGCAAGATAGCAATAAAATGTTGGCAAGCAGGCCTCTTCTTACCATGAATGAGCACTTCCCTAAGAAATTATAGCAAATTTGTTATAACAGAATTGCAAAAAAACTATTTGCTGTAGGGCACTTGTAAACGTTATTATGAACTCAAATTAAAGTAAGTAATGCAAGAGAGGTTTGTTGATATGACAATGAAAAATGGCAAATACAAAGTTAAGGCAATGGGACATGGTTCTGAGGCGATGCCAATGACGATTGAAATCGCTGCTGACAAGATTGCAAGTATTAAAGTAGACTCATCCGGTGAAACCAAGGGTGTTGCCGATGAAGTCTTCAACCGCCTTCCGCAAGAAATTGTTGAAAATCAAACGCTTAACGTTGATGCTGTTAGTGGCGCTACAATTTCTAGCCATGGCTTGGTCCAAGGTGTCGCTGAGGCCATTACTATGGCTGGGGGTGACGCTGCAGAATGGCAAAACAGAAGCAAGCCCGCTCTTGCCACACAGGAAGATAAGGAAATCACAGTAGATGTAGCTATTGTTGGTGCTGGTGGTGCTGGTTTAGCAGCGGCAGTTCGATCCATTCAAGAAGGCAAGCAAGTAGCTATTCTAGAAAAGTTCCCCCAAATCGGCGGCAATACCAGTCGTGCAGGTGGTCCCCTAAATGCTGCCCAACCAGAATGGCAGAACAAGTTTGACGCTTTATCAGGTGAAAAAGAAACTCTGGAAGAGCTTGCTGCTATCCCACTTGACCAGATCGATTCCGAGTATCAAGAAGACTTTCAAGAGTTGCAGGCACAAATCAAGGAGTACGTTGCTAGTGGGGCCTCCTACTTATTTGATTCCACGCTCCTGCATGAAATTCAAACTTACTTAGGCGGCAAACGGACTGACCTTAAAGGCAATGAAATTCACGGCAAGTATGAGTTAGTGCGCGAATTAGTAACTAACGCCCTCAACTCCGTCAACTGGCTGAGTGATTTGGGTGTTAAATTTGATAACAGCGAAGTGACCGAACCGGTTGGAGGACTTTGGCGCCGAGGCCACAAACCGGTCGAGCCAATGGGCTACGCCTATATTCATATTTTAGGCGACTGGGTAAAAAAGCATGGTGTTGAACCTTATCTGCAAACGCGTGCTGAACACTTGCTTATTCAAAATGGTAAGGTTTGTGGTGTCGTTGCCAAACGCGTAGATGGCAGCACGTTGACTGTTAATGCCCAAGCGGTTATTTTGACTGCTGGTGGCTTTGGCGCCAATACCAAGATGGTCCAAAAATATAATACTTACTGGGCAAGTATTGATGACGACATTGCCACCACCAACTCACCTGCAATTACCGGCGATGGCATTAACTTGGGACTTGAAGCCAAGGCAGATCTATTTGGCATGGGCTTTATTCAATTGATGCCTGTGTCTGACCCCAAGACTGGCGAATTGTTCACTGGGATCCAAACACCACCGGCCAACTTCATTATGGTCAACCAAAAGGGCAAACGCTTTGTCAATGAATTTGCTGAGCGTGACACTTTAGCCAAGGCTGCAATTGATAATGGCGGTTTGTTCTATTTGATTGCAGATGACAAGATCAAAGAAACAGCATATAACACTACCCAGGAATCACTTGATGCACAAGTCAAGGCTGGTACCTTGTTTAAGGCAGATACTCTGGAAGAACTGGCCTCAAAAATAGGCATGGATCCAGATACTTTGGTCCAAACCATCAAAAACTACAATCAAGCTGTCGACCAAAAGAACGATCCCGAATTCCACAAGAATGTCTTCGGTCTTAAGTGTGAAGTGGCACCGTTTTATGCCACTCCCCGCAAGCCAGCCATCCACCACACAATGGGCGGACTTGTAATTGACACCAAGGCACATGTTTTGAACAAGGATGGTAGAGTTATTGGCGGTTTGTACTCTGCCGGTGAAAATGCTGGGGGTCTGCATGCTGGCAACCGACTAGGTGGCAACTCTTTGGCTGACATCTTTACTTTCGGGCGTATTGCTGCCAACACTGCCTGTGCAGAAATGCAGTCAACAGACACGATCAGTGGAGCTTCAAAGAATTAAAGCAGTTTAACCAAAAATGGTAATTCGCATTAGCAGAATTACCATTATTTTACTTTTGAAAGCAGTAAAATAGAATTGATTTATTATTCATAACAGTTGATTTTCCAATGGAGCGCTATATGAACAACCCAGAAGAACTACAGCACTTGTTAGACATGCTTTTAAAACAAAGCAGCTTTACTAAAGCCGCCAAAGAGCTATACATCTCACAGCCATACTTGACCCAGCTAATTGGCCGCATTGAAGCGTCCCTGGGCGTTAAAATAATTGAACGCAGCAAACAGCCATATACCTTAACCCCAGCTGGCCTGATTTATTATCACTACCTTGAAAGCATTTCATACGACAAGCAACAGTTAACCCGGCGACTTGCTTCTTATACTAATCCCGACCAGGAGATCATCCGAATTGGCATTTTAGAAAGTCTAGGAACCTACCTTTTGCCAGAGATTCTGCCACAATTTTTAGATGCTAATCCAAAGGTTAGCATTCAACTAGTTGAAGACTTCCCCCGCGAAAGTGAGAAACGACTACTAAATGGGGAAATTGATTGTTATATTGGCCAAACGCCCGAAGCAATCAATGCCAATCTTGATGTTGTCATCAATGGGGTGAACGTTATTATGTGGTAATTTCGCCTTCTTCGCCTTATTATTGCAAAGGCAGATTTATCCTTCAAGCTAATGAAATTAAACTCAAGGACCTCTTGCAAGAGCCACTAGTTCTGAGTACATCCGGATCTGCAATCAGGCACCAGATTAATGGCATGTTTCAGCGCTTGCGCCTTGAACCAAATATTGTAATGGAATCTAAAAGCGTTATTACGGCTACCAACTTAGCAATTCATGGCCTTGGCATCACAATTTCGTCAGCCAGCATCATCAAGCGTATTGCTCAGACCCCAATTAATCTTTTGCCTTTAGATAGTAATCTGATTAACTTGGTCTTTTTCATTGCCACCAAGCATGGCCCCAAAATGACTCCAGCCTTGAAAAATTTACTCGCAATCTTTAAAAATAAAAATCTGCAGCCACAGATTCACTAAAACTATTTTTTAATAACATAAAAGGCTAGAGCTTAGAAGTTCTAGCCTTTTAGTGCTGGTTGTATTCTTTGCTGACTAATGCCAGCTCACCTCATAAACCTTATTCATGTATGTTTTTCTGCTCTTTGCATCATGATAAGCAACCGTCAAATAAAGGTCATTAGGAGCAAGCAGCTGGATTCCTTCCAATTCGGTATAATAGCCCGGAAAATCAAGGGCTGCACCAGACAAGTCAACCAGCTCCCATTGGCTGGGATCAGTTTCTCCCCAAGGAATCTTGATGATTTTGCGGTCAATGCCTGCTGTATCCGTAGCAAATTGGCTAGAAATATACAAGTCAAGCCGGTCTTCCCCTCCTGCAGCAATGCTCTTGCCAATAGCAAAGCCTTGAAGTGAGCCTACCGTACCACCCTTTCCTGATAAGCGAGGAAGGACAAAGGCTCCCAGACACTTGACTGAATTGATGTCCACATGCCTAGTTGGTGCAGGTGCATTGTCTAGTGCAGCATTAATATCATGCAAGTAATAGAGGGCAAAATAACCGTTGCAGTCACTGTCCCCATAAGCCAAAAGAAAGTACTTGCAATCTGGTGAAACTGCAGCTTCAACGCGGGCAAATTGGTCCTTTGCACATCCAATACCGTATTCAGCACCAGCATGATTAAGACCAGACAGACGCGGGCGCATTTTGGTATTGCAGGCAACTTTACGGTATTGTGGAACTCTTATTCGGGCAATCTGCTTAGACCATGTGGACCAGTCATCATTCAGATTATTGGGCTTGATCCCGATAAACCAGTGGTCCAAACGACCAGCATATTCAAAAGTCTGGGTATGACCAGCAGCAGAATCAGTCAGGTGCAAGACCGGTAGCACTTTATTGAAAGCCGCATTGGAGCCACTTTTTCCGCGGTAGACGAAAGTGTCTCCTGCTACATGCTGCAAGGCATAAGTATAACGACCTGCTATGTAGCACTTTTGGACAACCACCTGGCGCAAGTCCTTGTCTACTGGTCCTGTTGCTCCCTGCCAATCGTCTAAGTCACTAATCAGACTAGCTTGGATATTGCCTGCTCGTGGTATCTTTTTCTTGACGACCACTTTTGGTCATCCCCTCTCTAATATCAGCACCTAATTACGCCAAAAAGACATTTCCCTGTTTTTTTCTTACCTGCTTCTCAATTGAGAATAATAAAAAACCACAAAAGCAAATGACTTTTGCGGTGTAGTTATAGCGACTTTTACTTTTTTAAATAAGCAGCAACAGCTGTTAATAAATCAGCCTCATTGTTGACAATAGTGCCATTCAGCTTGATTAAACCGGTAGTATACAAGTTTAAGTAGTGGAACTGATTTTCAGCAACTTGCCCTAAGGCTTGCAGCTTTTCTTGATTATCACTGCCTTGTTGGCGCGTATCCGTATATAAACCCACGATTGGAATATGCTTGGCATAAGCCACGCCAATTTCGCTTGCAACTCCATTATCTATACTGTTGCCATCAAGAATTGCCACTATTAAGTCACTTGCAAGCAACTTAGCCGTATCGGCTTGGGCAATCATCTTGGAATCAGCATAAGCTGCCTTATCATTAATTGCAGCATTTTCCTGGGGCAAATACAAGTCAATGGAAGCATCTAGCTGCCGGATTTGATCTGCTAACTGGGCATTATAATTAATCTCTGCTTGTGAAAATAACGCATTGGCAAAATAAATTTTCATCATTGACTCCCTTAGTATTTTTAAATATCAACCCTTTAACCTAGTTGTCGGGCGAACTGATTTCCCATGGAATTGCACATAAAACATAGAGGATGACACCTGCAATGACAAAATCCAAAAAGATGCCACTGCCAATCTCCAGCAAGTAGCCAAAGACGGCAACGCCTTCAACATTGAAAACAATTGGAAGCACGGCCAGTACCCCAGCAATCAGCATCACCCAGGAGCCAGCCCACATACCTGCTGCTGTGACCTCATGCAGCATTTTCTTGCTAGATAGGACTGCCTTCATATCACTAAGCAGTGACCGCAAGCAAATGACCGCCATGACCAGGACTGCAATATTCACTAGTAAAAGGACAAAAGCAATATTGCCCCCAATAGTGATGGTTTTCAGGCTGAAGGTATCAATCACCTCATAAGGTGCATTGCCACCCTGTTCTTTCAGCTTGGCCTGCACTAGTTGTGCATCGCTTGAAGAACCCTGATCAATATTCAAGTCAATATCGTGCAGTATCTGCTTGGCCAAGTTCATGCTGCTAAACTTAACCCACGGAAACAGTGTGTAATCAATGATATGGTCAGCAATCGGCTGCGTTTGCTTAGTTGTCAACAGGTTCGGAGTGCCGTTTTGACTAGCACCAATTGTTTCAGCAAGCGCGTTAAAGTGCTTATTGACTTGCCTGACAACAACAGCTTCATTGTTGCTGCTCCTAATCTGTCCCTTCATAAAAAAAGGATTAAGAAAGGTCACAGTACTTATGGTTAGGGTCACAAGCAGAAAAATAATAAAGGCTAGTACTTCCTTGTATTGACTATTCTGTTCTTGACTCACCGTGTGTGAGTTGCCCCGTACGCCATTTGCCATATGCATCCTTTCTAACAGACGATGTCATTGCCTTCATCAAACATCGTATCAATTGCGTGATGAATTGACTCAATATCAGCAGACGCAATAATATTGTGTCCTATTTTGAGCGCTTCTTCTACTTGTTTAGGAGTACAGTGCAAGAAGCTAAACATCAAAGAACTAGTAGCATAATCAGCCAGTTGTTCTGCAGATAGGTCAAAGTCCTTGCTGTCATAGTATAAACGACCGACACCAGTAACTACAAAGGCAATCCCATACCGTACTTCTTTAGGGTTAAAGGTTTCAGGGTCAAAGATCTCGTTTTCTTTTACCCAATCATTGAGCATCGTACCCCAGTTATCAAGAGTTTCATTGCTGCTGAAGACTTCATTAATAATGCGCTTAAGGCCGCGGTCATAAATCCCCAACATTGCAATTGTGTAGATAAAAGCCTTGGCACGTGCGCACACATTTTCATCATTGGAATCATTAAACTTCTTAACTTGTCGATCCAGCGTATTGAGAATATTGCGGACCACATCGTCAATTAACTTAGCCTTATGTGGATAATATGACTGAAGAAGAGATTTTGAAATACCAGATTTTTCAGCAATCATTTGAAAAGAAACATTGTCTATTCCATTTTCCCGGATTAGGCGAAAAGTGTTGCTTAAAATGATTCTTCTTCTTTTGTAGTTTTTCCGTCGTGCCATAGAAGTTTCTCCATTTTCTATACTTTCTGTTTATTTATTATACCAATAATACATAACAAATAAATAATAAGTTGCTTAAATGCCCCATGCGGGTATGCTGTATCTTGCTTAGAACTGAAACTGAGGCCCTTTAACTTTATATTAAGTTGCTTTCACTCAACAAGTGCATAGACCGGTCATCATATACGTAATTAATTCCACGGGCCAAAAGCAGATCAACTGAAATCCGCACCATTCTGTCTGGATAATGGCTATGCTTGATTGTATCAGTGACTACAATTTGTTCAATTGGCAACTCATTGAGAACTTCAGTTGCGTTTTGAGATAAGAGTGCATGTGTTGAGGCAACATAAACCTTCTTGGCACCTGCTGCTAAGACCGACTTGGTTGAAGAGGAGATCCGTGATCCCGTATCAATTAAGTCGTCAACAATGATGCAGATCTTATCCTTCACGTCGCCAATCATGTCGTGGACATCAGCATCATAGCGTGCCCGACGCTGGTCAACGATTGCAATTGGAGCGTTGAAATACTGGCCAAAGTCGCGGGCTAGCTTAGCACCAGAATGGTCTGGTGAAACAACGACAACATTGTCATCTTCCTTGGTTGCAATCCCATTATCCAGGAAATATTTTGCCAAGAGTGGCATTGCATGCAGGTGGTCGACCGGCACATTGTAGAAGCCCTGGATTTGGGCCGCATGCAGGTCAAGCACAATCAGATGGTCCATCCCAGTAATTTGCAGCAGGTTGGCTACTAGCTTAGCAGTAATTGGCTCACGCGAGCGCGTCTTAGTATCAGAGCGTGAATATGCCAAGTAGGGAACAACGACATTAATCCTATGGGCCGAAGCGCGGTGCAGTGCATCCAGCACAATTTCTAGCTCCATGAAGTTTTCATTCACTGGATCTTGGATTGATTGGATAACGAAAACATCGCATCCCCTAACGCTTTCTCCAATATTGACCTGAATTTCACCATCGCTGAAGTGCTGAACCGCAGTCTCAATCAACGGCTTTTTCAAAATATTAGCGATCTTTTCATTCAACGCGGGATTCCCGCTCAACCCAATCAATTTCATTGGGTGCAATAACTGCAGAATCTCTTCCTTGTTCATAGCTACCTCTTTATCAAAAATACTATTCTTTCCTGTTCATTATAAACAAAAAATTGCCCTAATGCGTAGAAAAGGGCAAAAACAACGAAAAAAACACGGATATTTCTCCGTGTACGATCATAATCTTCAATTTAAAATTTTAAAGCAGCTTAATCCAAGCCTCACTTAAAAAATTCTTCCATTAAATTTAGCAGCTTAAAACTGTTAACAGCATAACTATCATGCTTTTGCCTTGGCATTACTAATAATTGGCCATGGGGAATGATTTGGCTGTACCACCGCACATGTTCCACCTTCACCCAGTCTTTTTCGCCAACAACGCAATAAGTGGGTACTTCTATTGCCTTCAGGCTGTCAACGGACATGTAGCTTTCAGTTAACTCTACCTGCGAGTCGCGGTTCATCTGCAAAAAGCGCAAGAAGCCTTCGGTTAAGTAGTGGTATGGTCTAATTCCATTGCCATTGACAAAGACACCGGCCACCATCAACTTTTTAAATATATGCTGGTCCTGGCTCGCCAGCATCATAGCAACTAATCCACCAGCATCAAAGCCAAAGCAGTAGCAGCCCTTAATGTCAACCTGTCTGATAAAGGCCGCTAGGTCTTCAACTTCTGTCTGGTAGTGTTGGGCGCTTTCCCCATCGCTTAGGCCGTGACCACGCATATCAAGCACGTAAACTGTATAGTAGAGGGTCAGAGGTGAGAGGATCTTGTCAAACATCCCCCCATCTAGATGGTGCCCATGCAGGAGTAGCAGGGGCGCCCCCTTGCCTAACTTACTATAATACAGTTCATTTCCATTAACTTTTTCTTTCATTCCTGGTTCCTCTCAGTAGCTTCACCAACTTCTGCTCAGATGAACGCTCCTTTTTGTGTTCCTGCCATAAATCCTGCACGATAACCTTAAGGACAATATAGTTAGCCTTGAAGTTATCCGGGATCATCTTAAAATTGAAATTGTGAACCATGCTATCCTTGCGCTGCCAATAATGGTACAGAGGCTGACTGTCACAATAAAGGCCTGCCGTGGCTGTCAAATACTGTACATTAAAAATCTGGTCTTCCATAAAAGCCAGATTTTCCATAAAGTGCAGGTGCTTGTGCCGAACAATAGTGGTTTTATAACCCTTATTCCAGGTGTAGCCCTTAACGGGCGTAGCTAAAATGTGGTTGTCAAATAAGGAACCAAACGGGTTGCTGATAAGCTGATAACTTCTCAGCTTGCCCTTCATCCCGCGCACTGTCTTTTTGGTGGCCGGAGCTGAACCTTCCTTATTTTCATAATCTAGCCAAAAGCCACAAGATACCATGGAAGCATCTGGGTGTTTATGGAAGGCCTGCACGAAGAAGTTCGTGTATCCAGGATCAACCCAATCATCGCCATCATGAAAGGTAAAGTAAGGCGTATCGACATTGTCGATGCCAACGTTACGCGCATCAGACAAGCCCCCATTCGACTTGTTAATAATTTTAAAGTAGCGGAAATGACTACGATAGCTTTCTGCTATCTTTTTTGTGTTATCCGTTGAGCCATCATTGACAATCAATAACTTGAAATTAGGATTATCTTGCTTAGCCAGGTGCTCTAATGCACGCACCAAGTACTTTTCAACGTTATAGATTGGCATGATAACAGTCAATTCAGGTTGCTGAATCATGGCACCCCTCCTTTATTGTCTTTCATTATACCATCTTAATTCTTAAAAATATTGTAAACTGGGCGACCATAACCATTAATTTAAGCTTTTATAAATGGCTTTTAGTATAATAGATTCATCAAAAAAGGAGTTAATCATTTATGAAAAAAACAAATTTGGTTTTAGTTACTATTATCGCCTTATTATCAAGTCTGATGGGAATGAGTGCCTCCGTGCAGATCACTCACGCCGATGATCTTCCCATTGTCTGCTTGGGCACGTCACTGACCCCAACGCAAAAAGAAGGTACGCTCAAGACGCTAAGTGCTCCCTTAAATGGGGCTGGCTACCAGACTATCACCATTAATGGTGACGACTTGGTTAAGTACCTCAACCCCTCTGGCGCCAACTTTACCACCGCCTCTGGTGTCTGGTCCAGCGCAATGATTCAAAAAACGGCAGCAAGCAGTGGCATCAACGTCCAAATTTTAGACTACCAGGGCCGCGACAATATCACTACAATTACTGCCAATCAATATAAGAACGCGGCCTTGACCGCCGGAATTGCTGATGCCAACATTTACGTGACCAGTGCAGTTCCAATTGACGGTTCTGGTGCATTAGCCGGCGTCTATGCTGCATATAGCAAAACAGGCACCAACTTGGACCAAAAGCAGGTTAATGCTGCCCAGAATGAGATGGGCACGCTCAGCAAGATTACCAAGGAAAACAAGAACAAGGACGGCTATAGCGACGCCCAACTAAACAACGCTGTGGCCGGGGCCAAACAAGAGATGGGCAAGATCGGCAACAACGTTTCCGACAGCCAAATTCATGATATTGTTAATAATCAAATTAACATTAACCACCTCGACGATGTCATCAACAACAACCAAAAGCAGCAAATTATCAACGTGATGATTGAAATCCGCGATTCTGGCGCTTTGAAAAACGACCGCTTCAAAGATCAAGCTGCGGCTTTATCTAAAAATATTAAGAAGAATGCCAAGGGCATTTTCAACAAGATTAACACGCCGGAAAATCGCAATTGGTTTGAACAGGTTTGGCACAGCATCACTGACTTCTTCAGCCAGCTCTTTGGTGGGGTCGCTATTATCCGAATCAGTTAATCACATCTGGTCCATAAACTTATTCAAAGTATGGTCAACAAATTCATTGCCGCGGTTATTAGCATGACCCTTGGTCCATTCAAAACTTGGGTTTGAGAATTGGCCGAGCAGTTGGTCTAATTCTTGCCAGCACTCCAGGTTAGCAATTTCACCTGGGGTGCTTTTTTGCCAGCCCCGCTTTTTCCAACCCTTGAGCCAGCCCTTGGTAATAGGGTTCAAGACATACTGAGAGTCGAGCACAAATAACAAGGGACGGTGGTTAAAGCCCAGGTCGAGCAGCTTTTTGAGTGCTTCAATCAAGGCCGTTAGTTCCATCTTATTGTTGGTGGCACCTAATTCACCATTTGCATCATGAGCAGATTGCCTGTGGCCATCTTCTTGCCACTCAATCAGGTACGCCCAAGCAGCCTTGTCAGTTGCACGCACGTGTCCACCCTTGTAGTTGCCTGTATTACGGGTACCGCCATCGGTATAGATGGTAGCAAAGTAGTCTGCGGCCGGTTCTGCAGACTTTGAACCAGACTTCAATTCCTTGCCCCTGGGTGCCTGCTTGATTGACCGGCTTGTCTGCTTGATCTTAGCAATCGCTTGGCTCAAGGAATCCTCGTCTTTTTGCAAGACTTGACTATTTTGCTTTTGGTCCCAGTTAAGGTAGTCTGTGGCATCCGTCACCTGGGCAAAAGACTTGTACTCGGCACCAGGAAAGCCATCGACTTGTTCTTTGGCTGCTTCCCACGTGCGATAAACGCCAGGTTGACGGCCTTTTTTTACTGCATAAAATTTCATATGAGCCTCCATCACTAAAATGTCTTTGTCAATGTTAAAATAGATGTAGTTTTGATTTCAAGGTGGCATGATGTTTTTCAATACCAAAAAATATAAAGAAGAAGCGGAAAAGAACCGCAAACACAATTTAGCAAAAGAACCCAGCCGGTTCAACATGCTTTTTCTGGCTGCTCTTGCTACGGTTGCACCAGCGCGGATTTTTTTGCACCTTCATAAGAAAAAAATCGAAGATACAGCCACTGTTGAAGCCAAAAAGGGAAACTTCGAGCAAGTACCGATAATCTACTTCCACGGCTTTCGCGGCGGCGACTACACGACTAATGCAATGGTGGGACAAGCACTCCAAGACAAGGACACTGACCGCTTTCTCAAGGTTACCGTGGACTTGCTGGGCAACTTTAAGCTCGAAGGCACTTGGACTGGCGACCAAAAGCCAGTCGTGCAAGTCATTTTTCGCCAGCGTTTGGTAGGAGTGTATGCAATTGACTACTATCTGCGCTTAGTCTTGCCTTTTTTAAGCCAGCGATACCATTTTAAGCGTTACACAGCAGTCGCCCACTCGCTAGCATGCCCCTGTATTGTACGAACAGAAATGCGCACTGCGCACAAGAAGAACTTTCCCCGCCTGACCAGGTGCGTCTTTATTGCCGGACCCTTTGATGGCGTTACCTATATGGGAGACATCCCCAACGTTAATGGTTTTAACTACAAGGGCCGACCTAACGTGATCAACTTGCACTACCTGTACTTGCTCTTTCACCGCAAACGGTTCAATCCCAATATTTCCGTTTTGAATATTTATGGCAATGTCTTGGACAACACCAACAGTGACAAGTTCATTTCTGTTATTTCTGCTAAAAGCATTCGCTATATTCTAGCACCCAATGCCAAATCCTACCACGAAGTCGAGATCCGCGGCCGCAAGTACGCTGAACACAGCTGGATGCATGACAATCCATTCGTGATTGACATTATTGATAAATTTATTAGGCTTAAAAAGTAACTTATTTTAATTATGGAGGAACTACGTGATTTTAGTTCGCGACATTATTCGCATCATTATCATTACCAACGCTATCTTAGCCTTTTATATCGTCTTTCATAGGCGGCGGTCTGTCTCAACAACATGGGCGTGGCTAATCATATTACTGGTGCTGCCCGTGCTCGGCCTTGTGCTTTATGGCTTTTTTGGGCGGGGAATTTCCCAAGAAAATATCTTTGCAATTAATAAACAGCACCACATCGGTCTGCGTAATGTGCAAAAGTCAATTACCAAGGCACCCAAGAAAGTCAGCCCTTCTGACACCTCGAACAAGGCCCAAATGGTGGTCCACTTTTTTGACCATAATGGCGAATCACCCTTAAGCAAAAACAACCACGTCAAACTTTATACTGATGGTGGCCCCATGTTTAAGGATATGATGCGTGACATCAAGCAAGCCCGCCAAACAGTCAACGTTGAATTCTATACCTTCTATAACGACCAAATTGGCAATGACTTGCTCGACTTACTAATCAAAAAGGCCAAGGAAGGCGTGCAGGTGCGCTTGCTCTACGACGCTTGGGGTTCAATGGGGGCCACTAAAGCCTGGTTCGACCAGCTAAGTGCGGTTGGCGGGCAGGTTCTGCCCTTTGTCACTTCACGCAACATGATTACCAGGTACCGGATTAACTACCACCTGCACCGCAAAATTGTTGTGGTAGATGGCAAGATTTCATGGACTGGGGGATTTAATGTAGGTGACCAATACCTTAGCCGCAAGAAAAAGTTTGGCTACTGGCGCGACAGTCATGTTCGGATTGTCGGATCAGCCTCTCTTCTATTGCAAGAACGCTTTGTCATGGACTGGAACGCTTCAATCCAAAAAGAAGAACAAGTTATCACCTTCAATACCCTGCTCTTCCCAGACTTAGACGAAAATGAAATCCGCCCTGGCGATGTTGCTACCCAGATCGTGTCCGATGGCCCAGACCAATATAACGCCAACATGCGTAATGGCGTAATGCGCTTGATGTCCCTGGCCAAGAAGCGCGTCTGGATCCAAACGCCCTACTTGATTCCTGATGACGCCATGTTTGCCACTCTGTTGACGATTGCTATGTCTGGCGTCGATCTCAGAATCATGATTCCCTGCAAGCCAGACCACCCCTTCATCTACCGGGCAACCCAGTGGTATGCAAATGAACTCTCGCGCTACGGCGTCAAGATTTACATGTATGAGAACGGCTTTATTCATGCCAAAACGATTGTCATCGACAACAGCTTTTCCACGGTTGGCTCAATGAACCAGGATTATCGCTCCTACGACTTGAATTTTGAAGACATTGCGGTCTTTTATGATAAGAACTTTACCCAAGAAGTAGCGCAATCTTTTGAAAAAGATATGGAAAAGTCAACTTTGCTAACGCCGCAAATGATTGCCAAGCAGAGCCGCTGGCTCCGAACCTTGCAAAGTTTTTCACGCATGCTGTCACCAATCTTATAAAAAAGACTTCCGTCAGGAAGCCTTTTTATTTTTAGTTGGACTTGACCTTAATCTGCAAAATGGCAGACCTGGTCAACAGGATAGCGCACCGTCTTAACAGCACTAGCAGCTTTCTTGCTCTTGCCAATTGCAATTGCCATGACTGGAACATAAAGTTTAGGATCTAGGTCAAAAGCTTCAGGCACCTGCTTGGCATCATAACCAGCAATTGGGTTGGTATCATAGCCATGGTTGCGTGCAACCAACATAAATTGCATGGCAGCAAGAGAACTATCAATAATTGCATCAGTTGTTCGCATCTGCATTGAACCATTTTCATAAAGTGGCAAAAAGGTGCTTAAAACCTCATCTAACTTCTCCTTAGTAATATTGCCTTCTTCATATGTCTTAGTCCACATCTTGCGGTAAGACTTATATGCATCGCTATAGCCAAAGATCTGCAACTTCAAAGTGCCACGCTTGCAAGTTGCAAGCCGATGGTGCGGTGATTGTTTCTTCAAGCATCTGCTTGAATTCAGACCGCGAAATTTTAACTTCCGGATCAAACTCACGAACAGAATGACGATTTTGTACAATATCAGTAAAGTCATTGTTAGACATAACTTTCACACTTTCTTTAATTAAATTTTTCTTTCTGCCTTCATTTTACTATGCTTTGATAATTATTTCACATATAGCTAAAAAAAAGAGCTCGCACACCGGCGACCCCTTTTACAAAATATTTTGTATTTCAATCCTGATATCATGGTGCACATGCTTTTTAATTGCTTCAACAATTTGGGCAATTCCGCGAGAAAAACGCAGGTAATACTGGTGGTTGTTCTTGGTTGTAAGAATGCAAATGACCATTTCTTTCTTAGGATTAGGTACCTTGATTAAAGTTGCCAGCACGATGTCAGTATAAGGCACAGTGCGGCGGAAGTATCCTGATACTACTGCCCGCTTAGGTGCAAAGCCAGTGAAGCCATCAAGAAGGCCAACCATTAAAACGATTGCCAAAAAAATACCAAGCCCAGGATCGCCCTTTTCAATTAATTGCCAGGCAAAAGTGATCCAAATAAAAATCACTGACCAGACAAACGAAGAAGTACGATACTGCCCCTTCAAGTCAATATTCGCCTGCCAGTACCAACTGTAACACGTATAACCAACCAGCAAAGCATCCACAATAAGATAAAAACCTGCCATATTATTCTCCTTACATTTGTTCTTACTCATTATAACAGACTGGCCTCTTTTAGTCGGGTAAAGTAGTTAAGTGTAATTTATGCTTGTGTTTTTGCTAAAAATATTGTTAAATTAAGATTAAACAAATGCGATGAAAAAGACGAGTAGGTAATTTAATTCTCAAAGTGAACCAGCGCTAGTGGGAAGCTGGTAGTTCCTAAATTACTGAAAAACCCTTTTTAGCAGCACACTGAACTGATGATTAAAGTAGGTGGTGCCGTCCCCAGTACGTTATCAAACTGGTAAAGCATGTTTGTGCTTTATAGAGTTGGCCCTTAGGGGCAATCTAGGTGGTACCGCGGAAAAAGCCTTTCGTCCTAATTTTATTAGGAGCGAAGGGCTTTTTCTTTGACTCAAAATTGGAGGAGGATATTATGACCTTAATCTTACCTAAAAGTTACCAACCAACCCTAACTATCCGCGACACGGAAGCCGCTATTGTCTTTATCCGCGAACGCTTCCACGCAATTCTAGCAGAAAAGCTTAACTTGCAGCGGATGTCTGCACCCCTCTTTGTCGAGCGCAGCACCGGCTTAAATGACAACTTAAATGGTACCGAGCGTCCCGTTGCTTTTGATGCCAAAGACATTCCTGCTGATGACTTGGAAATTGTTCACTCTCTTGCCAAGTGGAAACGGCTTGCCCTAAAGAAATATGGCTTTGGCCTGCACGAGGGGCTTTACACCAACATGAACGCTATTCGCCGTGATGAAGACCTAGACAACTTCCACTCAATTTACGTGGACCAATGGGACTGGGAAAAGGTCATTGCCCAAGAAGAACGCACAGAAGAAACCCTTAAGCACACAGTCAGACTGATTTTTGCTGCCATCAAGCAGATTGAAAAAGAATGTGCCGAGCGCTACCCTGCTTCCACCTACCGCCTGCCCGATGAGTTGTACTTTATCAATACCCAGGAGCTAGAAGACCGCTGGCCAAGCCTTAGTCCAGAAGAGCGGGAAAACAAAATTGCCCAAGAACAAAAAGCGGTTTTCATTATGAAAATTGGTGACCGACTCGCTAAAAGCGGCCAGGCTCATGATGGGCGTGCCCCTGACTATGACGACTGGCAACTAAATGGCGACCTCTTGTTTTGGTATGAACCGCTCAAGCAGAAGATGGAAATATCTTCCATGGGCATCCGGGTTAGTCCCCAAAGCCTGCAGGACCAACTCAAAAAGGCAGGCTGCCTAGAGCGCGAAGAGTTACCTTTCCACCGCATGCTCTTAAACGAACAACTACCCTATTCAATTGGCGGAGGCATTGGTCAATCTCGCCTTTGCATGCTTTTGCTAGGCAAGGCCCATATCGGCGAAGTGCAAGCCAGCACTTGGCCAGACGACATGATCAAGCAGTGCCAAGACCACCATATGCAAATCTTATAAAATAAAAAAGTTCACACGGAAAAAGGCCGGGTGGCTTTTTTTATTAGTGGCAAATTTAGGTTAGGCTAGAATCTTGTAGTAAACTATCAAATAGAAATATTTAGTTTTCAGAAAGGTCCTAAATTATGATTGATTCTAAACAATTAGATGAATTAAAGACGGATATCGATCAGGCCCGCCACGTTACATTTTTGACTGGAGCTGGCGTATCAACCCACTCCGGCATTCCTGACTACCGCTCCAAAAACGGCATCTATGATGGCGTATCTGAAAGTCCCGAAACTATTTTGAGTGCTGAGACGCTCCTTAATCGACCGGACTTTTTCTACCAGTTTGTCATGGACAATATGTACTTCCCTGATGCCCAACCCAATGAGATCCATTCCAAAATTGCCCAAATTTGCAACGCTAAGGGTGACCTAATTACCCAAAACGTTGATAGTCTGGACAAAAAAGCAGGCAACCAGCACGTGACCGAATTTCACGGCAGCCTCTATGATATCTATTGCAGCAAGTGTCACAAGTCTGTTGACTATAGTGACTATACCCAATCATACCAGCATACAGAATGTGGCGGCATCATTCGGCCAGGTATTGTCCTGTATGGCGAAGCTATTAATGCAGACAAGCTATCTAAATCCATCAATGCAATGCAGAATTCCGACTTGGTCATCATCTCAGGGACCAGTTTCGTCGTATACCCCTTTGCCCAACTTTTGTCTTACCGGCAAAATGATGCCAAGGTCTGGGCCATCAACAAGACGGCCATTCCGGCTGCCGGAGTGTCTGCCATCATCGGCGACGCCCTGGATGTTTTTCAACAATTATAAGGCTGGTAACCTTTATTTAATAAGCTAGAAAAGAGTTTTTAATGTCAATTATTAAGTTGTACGCACCCTTCTTTGATCTTAACAACTGGGTCCACGTCTTGACCAGCGGCAATGATTGGTTGATCATCCTGACTTTGATTCTCATGGAGTGCCTCTTGTCCGTTGATAATGCGGTTGTGCTAGCGGCCCAGACCAGGGTGCTGCCTGACAAAAGCCAGCAAGAAAAGTCCCTATTCTACGGGCTCTGGGGTGCATATATTTTTCGCTTCATTGTAATTGGAATCGGTACCTACTTAATTAACTTTTGGGAAATTAAGCTGGCTGGGGGCCTTTACCTCCTCTATCTTGCCTTTAAATTTTTCTATGACCAGCGCCACCCACAAAGTGCAGCCCAAGTCAAAAAGCAAAAAGCTCATCAGCAAGACCACCAGAAGTCCAAACATGTCCTGTCCCTCTTTTGGCGCACTGTCATTTCCATTGAAGCCATGGACATTGTGTTTTCAATTGATTCTGTCTTGGCCGCACTTGCCGTTTCCAGCAATCCAGTGGTTGTGCTAATTGGCGGCATGATTGGCATCTTGTGCATGCGGGGCGTGGCCGAGGTGATTATCCGATTGATGGACATCATTCCTGAACTGCAGCCAATGGCCTACCTCTTGATTGGTCTTATTGCCTTAAAGCTGCTAGCTTCGCTACCTCCGCTATACTTTGAATTGCCCAATACGGTCTTTGCTCTTATCGTTTTCGCTATTTTGCTACTCACGATTGCCTTCCACTTTTGGCGGATTAAAAGGCACGGCCGTAAACTATAACCATTTATTACCGTGCTTTTGAGAATTGGAAGAAAAATGGATTATGCAAACTACTTTACTAATAGATCTACTACTGCGATTGCTTATGACTTAATTGGGCGGCCCCTGACCTTTAACGATGGCAGCCAAACAATGGGCGGCTACATTGTTGAAACTGAGGCCTATTTGGGAGTAAAGGACCGCGCAGCCCACTCTTATGGTGGGAATCGCAGTCCCGCAAACGAAGGCCTGTACCGCAGCGGCGGCACTATCTACATCTTTGCCCAACGGCAGTATTTCTTTTTTAACGTGGCTACGCAAGAAGCTGGCCAGCCCCAGGGGATCCTAATTCGGGCCATTGAACCCAGTTGGGGAATTGATCAAATGCAGGCTAACCGCAACGGCAGGGATGGCATCTTATTGACCAACGGTCCTGCCAAATTGATGCAGGCTTTCGGCATCCACAATAAAGATTGGAACCTGCATTTTTTGCCAGATTCGCCCTTTGTCATTGACCTAAACGACCACCACCAAAAATGTGCCCGCCGCATTGCTCGCAGTCCCCGCATTGGGGTCAACCAATCTGAATTGGAATGGGCCAATAAGCCCCTGCGCTTTTACGTTGCCGGCAATCCTTATGTGTCCCGCATGAAGAAGCGCGACTGGCGCAACGACCATGGCTGGCTGACAGATTAAGTGAGCCTTCACAAATAATGATAAGCACTTGATGAAATAATTCTAAAAATATTTTAATAAATTGTTGACAAGGAACAAGTTTTAGCCTATCATTTGCTTCAATTAAATAATTTCCAATGCAATAGAGGTTGCGGTGATTACGAACATAGCCTGAGTGAACGAACACTTGGAAGGCTACGCGGAAGAATTACCGCCGAAATCAGAGTATTATTCGTTTTAATATCCTGGTTGGGCTGCAAGAGAAGATCTTGCAGACTGTCCTAGTTACCAACTAGGGAGCGCTATCTGTTTGTCTAACTAAATTAGATTTTCACACCTCGTTGTCTTGAAGAACAACGAGGTTTTTATTTACGCTTTTTATTGTATTGGCTTTATTTGAAAAATATTTTTCGGAGGTTTTCAAAATGAAGTCAAGATACAGGTGGATGGCGGCTCTTACCGCCTTCCTAGTCAGCTTAGTCCTCGGGGCCAGCTTTAACTATAATCCGGTTGCTGCTAAAACGGACGATGGTACTCTCAAGGTGGCCATGGAGGCCAACTACCAGCCCTACAATTGGACCCAGACCAATAACGCAAACGGAGCCGTACCAATTGAAGGCTCACACGCCTTTGCCAACGGTTACGACGTGGCAATTGCTAAGCTGATTGGCAAAAAGCTGCACAAAAAAGTAGTGGTCGTTAAGACTGAATGGGATGGCCTCTTGCCCGCCTTGACTAGTGGCAAGGCTGACCTCATTATCGCTGGTATGAGCCCAACGCCTGAGCGGGAAAAGGCCATCAACTTTTCTAAACCATACCGGCACGGCACCTTCGTTGTTATTACCAAGATTAACAGCAAGTATGCCAATGCCAAAAGCTTACGTGACTTCAAAGGCGCGCGGTTAACTGCCCAGCAGGGAACTTCCCACTACGCCATGATCAAGCAGCTGCCAGGAGCCAAGCGGCAAACCGCCATGCGTGACTTTGCGGCCATGCGCCAAAGTCTAATTTCAGGTACGATTGATGGCTACTTGGCTGAAGACACCGAATCAACCTCCTTCAAGATGGTTGACCCTGACATCAAGGCCATTCCTATCAGCAAAATGCCCGGTTTCCATGTCACTAAGGAAGAATCTGTGACCTCAATCGGAATTGCTAAGCCTAACAAGGACCTGCTCAAGAAGGTCAACAATGCCCTGGCAAGCATCCCAGAATCTGAGCGCGCTAAGCTCATGACCAATGCTATTAAGGTTCAGCCTAAGACTGATAATAACAAGAAGGGCAAACAAGAGAACTGGCTGGTGTCAATGTGGAAAGAATATGGCAACATGATTATGAGTGGGATCGGCATGACCCTGCTGCTCGCCTTTGTCGGCACCATTGCCGGCTTCTTCATTGGCCTAGTGGTTGGGATTGTACGGACTATTCCTACACCCACAACTACGGGCAAGAAGTGGCTGCTAAAGATCATCAACTGGCTCTTGTCAGTCTATATTGAAGTCTTCCGGGGTACCCCAATGATGGTACAAGCAGCTGTAATCTACTACGGGATTGCACAGTTCTGGCACATTAACATCGACCGAACGGCGGCAGCTTTAATTATCGTTTCCATCAACACGGGCGCTTACCTAGCTGAAATTATCCGCGGCGGAATCTTGTCAACACCAGAAGGACAGTTTGAAGCAGCCAGTGCCTTGGGCATGACTCACAACCAACGGATGTGGCATATCATCCTGCCCCAAGCAATTAAAAACTGCCTACCGTCAATTACCAACGAATTCATCGTCAACATCAAGGATACTTCTGTTTTAAGCATCATTTCTGTATCTGAATTGTTCTTTGTCGGGACTACGGTTGCCAGCCAAACCTTCAAATTCTTCCCAACTTACTTGACTATTTCGGCGATTTACCTGATCTTGACCTTTACTACTACGAGAATTTTCAACCTAATTGAAAAGCGTCTCGAAGGCAGCAAGAATTACAATCTGATGGCCAATCAAGTACAAGTCGGCACATCTACAAAACAAGGAGGAAACAAGTAATGACCACCGCAAATGAAGCTATTTTAAGCTTAAAGCATGTGCAAAAATCCTTTGGCAACCACCAAGTGCTGCGTGATATTTCCCTAGACATCAACAAGGGCGAGATTGCCACGATTATCGGTCCTTCCGGTGGCGGCAAGTCAACGACATTGCGCTGCATCAACCTTTTAGAAGAGCCTACTGCTGGCGAAGTGGACTTCCACGGTCAGAATGTGCTAGATCCTAGCTACAACCGCAATATCTACCGGGCCAAGGTCGGCATGGTCTTCCAGCAATTTGACCTGTTTGAAAACAAGAATGTCCTAGCCAACTGCATGGTGGGACAAGAATTGGTCTTAAAGCGGTCTAAGGAAGAAGCACGCCAAGTAGCCTTGGCCAACTTGGAAAAAGTTGGCATGGCCGAATACGTCAACGCCCGGCCCCGGCAATTGTCTGGTGGTCAACAACAGCGAGTGGCCATTGCCCGCGCAATCTGTATGGATCCCGAGATCCTACTCTTTGACGAACCGACCAGTGCACTTGACCCTGAAATGGTTGGTGAAGTTTTGGGCGTTATGCAAAACTTGGCCACAACTGGTCTGACCATGATCATTGTGACCCACGAGATGGCCTTCGCCCGTGACATTTCTGACCAGATTTTCTTCATTAGTGGCGGTATTATCGCTGAACAGGGCTCTCCCGACCAGCTCTTCAACCACCCGCAAAATGAACTAACGGAGAAGTTCCTCAGCAACTTCCAAAACAATTAAGTACACTAACAGGTGCCCTGAGAGCAAGGGGCGCCTGTTTTTATGCACAAAAATACCCTGATGCTAAGCGTGCCAGGGTATTTGAATAGAAAGCCGTGCTAGTCGCCGCCGTACTTCTTGCGCATCTTGAGGTCGTGGCGGTATACCAGCAGCAGGATCGCCGTCCAGACCACGCACAGGACAATCAAGAACCAGACGTCCACCACGCGCTTGACGTAGACCGCGGGGCTGGCCGCAAGCGGAAAGATAAAGTACCAGAACAGGCCGGCCCACGGAAGAAGGATGATGAAGGCCATCAACGCACGTTCATAAAACTTGGAATACAGCCGCGGCTGGCCGTAGACCTCGACCTTGTGCCTCTGCGTGTAGACCAACAGCACCACGCACAAAAGCAGAATCAAAATTGTCGCAATATCCTTAATGCGGTTTATCAATTGCGGATTCGCGTCCGCAGCCAGCGCCAGGTATGAACCTATTTTCACTGTCAGCATTTTTCTCAACCTCCTGCGGTTACATAACTATTTGTACTGTAATTATACGCCTATTTTCATTCAATTTAAGCAAACGCTTACTTTTTTTGTGACGAAGATAATGATTAATCACTGCAATTTCAGCCTGTTATTCCGGGTGGTTTTCGTGCCACTGCTTGATCTGTTCTAGTCTCTTCTTAAAGCGATCCTCGTGCCCCTGGGTCGTGGGCAAATAGTATTCGTGCCCCTCAAGGCTAGGCGGCATAGTCTTCATCGTTGTTAATTTGTCTTTAGCAGCGTGCGCCAGCTGATAGTCATTGCCATAACCCAGGTTCTCCATTAATTTAGTTGGTGCGTTGCGAATCTTGAGCGGCACCTGTTCGTCAATCGTTTCTTTCACATCCTTAGCAGCAGCCAGGCGTGCCTTATAAATGGCGTTTGACTTAGGCGCAAGGGCCAAATAGGTCACGGCCTCAACCAGGTGGACGTCGCACTCAGGCATCCCCAAAAACTGGCAGGCCTGAAAAACATTAACAGCTATGTTCAAAGCGTTCGTGTCAGCCAAGCCTATGTCCTCGCTGGCAAAGCGTACTAGGCGGCGGGAGATGTAGAGTGGATCTTCCCCACCTTCGAGCATCCGCGCAAGCCAGTAGATCGCAGCATTGACATCACTGTTGCGCATCGATTTATGGAGCGCCGAGATGATGTTGTAGTGCTCCTCGCCGTTTTTGTCGTACAAAACAGACTTTTGCGTAATTAATTGACTTAAACTGGCCATAGTAACCGCGACTTGGTCACCCTTTTTATCCCCATTTAAGACGGCCATCTCTAACGTGTTGAGGGCGGTGCGGGCGTCGCCGTTGGCAAACTTGGCAATCGCCTTAACTTCCTGGTCGCTGATCGCAACGTGCAGCTGGCCAAAGCCCTGGGGATTTTCAAGCGCGTTTTGGAGCAGCTGGACGATATCGGCAACCTCGAGCGGCTTTAAAACGAAGACCTTGCAGCGCGAAAGCAAGGCCGAGTTGACCTCAAAGGACGGGTTCTCCGTGGTTGCACCAATCAGGGTAATCGTGCCGCGTTCAACGTAGGGCAAAAAGGCATCTTGTTGGGCCTTGTTGAAGCGGTGAATCTCATCGATAAAGACTAATGTCTTCTGCCCCAGGTCGTGCGCCGCTTCTGCCTCCTTCATAACCTTGCGAATCTTGGTAATGCTGCTGTCAACCGCGCTAAAGCGATAAAAGACCGACTGTGACTGGCGCGCAATGAGTTCTGCTAGTGTGGTCTTGCCTACGCCTGGTGGTCCCCAGAAGATCATCGAACTCACCTGGTCGTGGTCAATCATGTCCCGTAAAATTTTCCCTTGACCTAGCAGGTGACTTTGGCCAACAAATTCAGCTAGTGTGCGTGGCCGCACACGGCTAGCCAGTGGCGTATTTTGACTATTTCCTGCAAACAATGATTCTTGCTTCATCATGATATCTTCTTTGCTAGTCCATAAACTGTTTTTCCTTTATTATACAGGCACAGAAGAATAAAGCATATGAAAATTGCTGGCGGCCGTAATTGGGCTGTCACCTATAACCATTCCAGACAACTAAAATTTTTTTGTTAAAAACTGGGAAATATCCGGCTTAGTAGAATCCATTACTTTAAATAATTTATAGCTTTTTATTTTTGTCAAGCTAGGTACGCCTATTATTTTAAAATGCTTACGGGCTTTTTTAAGAGCTAGATTACTATCTGTTTTTGTAGTATCGACGTAATAAATTTTGATATGTCGCTGTTGACTGACCTTGGCAAGGCTGGGAACAAATGCACGACAGTAGGGGCATGTTTTCCTTCCCCAAAAAACATATATCATTTTGCTACCAATCAGCTTGTGCAACTTTTTGATTGAAATTTTCTTAAAACCCTTAACCGCATCAGCATATATGTTCTCCTGATATCTTATCAATTCAGTAGTTATTTGGTCTTCATTTGCAGCAGCACTTACTGTAATTGGCTGATTAAAAACTGATATCGAACATAATTGGACTAATATGACTAGTAATATTAATTTACGTTTCATTTCTATTCTCTCCTGATAATCTACTTGACGATTATTATAAATTGGATAGACAATAATCTTGTAAAAGTGGCAGATATATTTCTAGGTAGGATTGAAACATGGAGATTAGAGAATTGCTGAAGAGCTACCGGCTCAAGCAGAAAAAAACTAAAAAAGCATGGGCGGGCCCAATAATTAGTTCTTCCTTCTATGCTCGAGTTGAAAAGGGTATTTCGCGAATTTCAGCCGAAGACCTGCTTAACTTGCTTGATTATAACCAAATTTCCGCACTGGAATTTTTTGGTAAACTCAAAAATGAAAAGCCGCTGGTAAAAGATGGTGACCATAAATTCACCAAATTAATAATTCATGCCTATTACAATGATTCCAAGGAAGATTTGCAAAAAATACGGCAGCAGATCCTGAAAAGCAGTTTGTCGAATAAAAATAAAGAAGATAGTTTACTATTAGCAGATATATCAATTGCATTAGTAAACAATGAATTGGCTAGTTTAGATCCTAAAAAGATCCAACTTTTAAAAAATAGATTTTTTGATATTGAAAATATTAATGAAGAAAGCATTTATTTATATGGAAATTGCATGGTGTGGTTTGACTTTACAAGCAATCTGATGATTTCAAAAAAAGTCATTAAGCGCTTTATCAACACCGATAATATCCAGACACAAATTCATGTATTAGGGATAATTATCAATATGCTAGTTTTATGTATCAAAGAAAGTCATTACGACGATTCTACTTTTTTCATTAGCAACGCTTCGAAAATAATAATAATTCCAGAAAATTATTATTACCATAATGTTCTTAATTTTTTCACTAGCCTAATTGAGGACCATTACGACCACCACGAAGAGCATCTGTCTGTGTGCCACACCATAATTGCGAACTTTAAGATAAACGGGTTGACCAAGTATAGTCAGGAGCTGGCAGGATTCTTGGCCGCAAACAAATAATAAAAATATTTCCCTTAAAAATGGCAAATACGTCATTTCATACTTATACAGATTTCAGCGTAATATACTAAATTTGTAAACAATACTAAGTTAATGAAGGAGGTATTTCAAATGAATAGTCTTTTAAGAGGAATATTTATAATACTCAATAATCTTTTAAAATAATGATATATTAGTAAGTTGATTTTTTGTTTTATTTAGAGGTATACATCATGAAAAAAATAGTTACATTAGCATCAGCAGCTGTTCTAGGTTTAACAATGTTTGCAGCACCAGCTACTCAAGTATCTGCAGCAACAACTACCCCTGCTCAATCAACAACGACTAATCAATTGTCACAAGCTGAAATGGAGACTATTAATGCTGCTATTAAAGGTTCTCTGATTACTTATCCAGATTCATCAGGTGTTGCTCAGGTTAAAATCGTAGATAAAAATTATTTAGCACAATCCTTAAAGCAAACCAATCTTAAAGTGACTGTAGAAGATGTACAATCTGCATTAGATAAGGTCAATTCATTTGCTAAGAATCATCCAAGCGAATTTACTTATGAAAATCCTCTTTTGAGAAAGAAAAAGAAAAATACTGCATTGTGTAAGAATGTCATGCACACAACAGGATCTGCTCTTCAAACTGCTTGGACAGCTGGTTCAATGGTTGTTGGTGCAGGAGTACCTGGATATTTAATTGGGGCAGGATTTAATGCAATTTTTAACGTTGCTTCATGGGCTTGCTAAGGTTGAATAAGATTAAAGAAGAAAGCTTTATGATATTATAAAGCTTTCTTAGTAGTTATAAGAAATCAATTGATTGAAAAACTCCTTTCTTAATATTGATAGATATAGGATTAGAGAATGAAAAAATGAACAACTTCTATAACAAATATGAATCAACGTGTAATTCTACACTGATCATCATCTCTGCATTACTCAACACAATTTTCACCTATTCACGTTTTGGCCTCATTTTAATCATAATATGGAGCCTGATTAGTCTTTTAGCCAATCTTCTGGTCGACAATTATGCTAATCGCGCTGAAACGCCTGCAATGACCAGAAAAAGAAGAGTCTGGGGCTATATTTTGGTTGCCCTCCTCATGCTGACCAGCTTGGGAATAATTTGGTGGTACTTATCTCAGAGGTAAATAAGAATGAGTTTTCGGTTTTTCAATTGCTGGTGTAGTTTTTGGATGGGGATATAGGACAATTATGCATACGGCAGGCAATGCAGTTTGTTAATGCTAGTTAAACATTTATAAGGCTTTATAATATTAAAGGGGAATTATATGGAACTATGGCACCTCTTGTACTCGCCGCCGGACAGCTGACACCAACAGTCACTAACGCCTGCACGCGGCCAGGTCAGGACCTCTGCACCATCGACAAAAAGCTGCACAGCAACTACCACAACGCGCTGGTCAACGCCTCCTTCGTGCTCAGGTAAAACACAAGGGGCTGGGTGGCTAATTAGAGAAATAAGCAAAAAGCGTCCCGTTGCGAGCTTTGATACAGCCATTAGGAACGCTTTTTGAGTTTTCAATTATTTTAATATAATCGGATTATCCGAACTCTTTTTAACAATTTACCATTTTATTAAATTAAATAAATACGGTGATGACTCATAAAATTTACCAAAGTGTACCATCCATGATTTAAAGCATTCCATAACAGGTAAATATTAATCGACCAGCAGAACGATTAGAAGCTTAAACAAAAAGCAGGACTAGCTCTACTAAGTGCTAATCCTACTTTTAACTTGCTATTATGTTGGCAATTCTATCCAAGGTCAAAGCCCTTCGGGAAATGCTGCTTCTTCCCGTTGTACATCACGTAGGTCTCTAGTGAGCTCCTCTTGGCCGAATGATCGTACAGCCTAAAAAGTTGCTTGGTTGTATACTTTTTACCCCGTGGGTGCCTAATCGTTACCCGACCCACAGCCTGGATATGCTTGAAGCCCACACTAACACCTGAATGCTTCCGCAGTTTGTAGTGTCCCAGTTTCACGACTAGCCCTTGGGGATTGCCCGCCTCGGCCAGAATCTCCTTGTTATGAATATTGAAGTGGCTCAAATCGACACCGGCAAGATTATGGTCATGATAGAACATCCTGGTTGAATCCTTCAGTTTAGGCACTTTCCAGCCGCACAGGTTCACGTAGACAAGGCTAGGACCGTCCATAAACATGTCCGGGGTCTCCTGCATCTTGCGCGTATCCCAATTGTGTAGGTCCACGGTGCGCAATTGGGAATCATTTTGGAACATGCCGCGCGTTCCGACTAGGCTCCTCGTGTTAAAGTGGCTCAGGTCCACGTCAACCAAATTCTTGTCATTCCTAAACATGTAGCCCATCTTGGTCACCTTGCTCGATTACATTCCGCCAATTTAACTCAAATTAACACTAAATTAATTTTTAACAAGATTGACAGTCAGCTAATAGTGGCTTTTAATTATTATTAACAGCAATAAAGTAATAGTTAATAATCAATATGAAAAATTAACCACCATTATTATCAGTATTTTCAGTGCACTTGTTTTTACCACAGCCATTTTTGTAATCGCTTGCAAAAATACTCATATATCTATATAATATAAGTATAACAAAGTCCCATAAGTCAACCAAAAATCGTGAGCTTCAATGAATTTTTATTGATGGAAACGCTCTCTGCTGTAATTATTTCTGCCTCGTTACTAACAGTTGGTCCGGTTTCTACTGTATTAGCAGGAAAAAATGTTGGTGGTGGCGATTGGGATTACGGTTTTAGCTGGAATTATGGCTGGTCTCAATATTATCATGGCACCAAAAAGCATAGTGCATCGGTTGCTTATAATGGTGATGAACATCGTAATACCGTGAAAAAAGGCAAAACTGCATATGCAGAATATCATAAGATACCACCAACAGGATTGACTTATTGGTGGAACGTATACTAGTTTAGTTGCGTAACATAATTTTGGGGTGTAGTTAGTGAATATTGACTACACCCTTTTTATTAATAATGGAGGCTTAATCATGAAGAAGGCGGTCACGGCCTGCTTGGCCATTATTACCTGCTTAGCCTATTTGCTGACTGTCAATTTTTACCAATCAAAGGACTATGATCAGGTAGCGCAAATGGGACAAACCGATAATTCGTTCCAAGTATACCTGCAAAACAGTGGGGTTGCCCCCAGCAGCCAGCTAGCCTTTTTTCGGCACTTGGCACGCCAGGATGGCTTGTCGATTATCCTGACAAGCAAGGGTGAAGATAATACCGTAGAAAAGTCTGTGGTCGCCGGAAGTGCAACTTTTCCTGCCCGCTCCTTTCGTCTCAAGCACCTGAATTTTGCTAACCGGTTAGAATTCTATGCCAGCTACGATGCCCATGATGCACATCAAAGAGGACGTATTCCGGTATTTGCAAAAAATAATCGAGTAATCGTACAGGACATGGAGCGCTACTTCAAGGGCAAGCAAGTTGTTGATGGAGTTTATACGATTATCCCGGGAAGGTCGTCTAAGGCCGCGATAATCAAGAAGCTGGCCCGCTTTTATGGGGTGGCGCGCTCCAAGCTGCTCACGCCGACAGCAGGAATGAAGATTGAGTATTTGACCAGAGGACTCATGCTCATGGGCATACTCCTTATCCTGGCTGTGCTAATTTTCATTTTGGTCAATTCCCATTACCCGGTGGCCCAGGCAGGTACAATCAGCATTAAAAAACTGAACGGATGGAAAAATGGCGATATTTTGGCAGATTTGGTTAGACCAGGGTTAGTTACGATTGGGGTTACTGCTATCCTCTTAGACCTTGCCAGCATGATGATCTTTTCCTACTGGCCGCGAGGCTTCTTAGCCAGCTGTATTGTTTCGCAGGCTATTATTGCGGTTTTATATTTAGCCATCAATATTTTTACATATGTCATAATTAAACGCATGTCAATCACAGACCTCTTGAAAGGCAGGCTGCACTTGGGCGCTGGGGTTGAAGGTGCTGCTAACCGGGGTCTCGGTAATGCTGCTGGTCAATATATCGGGTGCTCTAACTAGTGCCGCGGCTAACTATCAATTGCAGCAAGATTGGTCCAAGGAGGGCAATTTGCTAACGGTTGACTCTGTTAGCACGCAATTTTCAAGCAATGGTCGGCAGGCTACCAAGAATCTAACCAGATGGTTTCGCAAAATGGCGCAGAATAAGGACGTTTATTACGTTAACAGTGACGTTTATTCTGCCAAAGACATACTGCCGGCACATGCGTCAACCCAATTAAGCAAGCAGGAATACGCACTAATGGCGGTCAACCGCAACTTTATTAACGCTAAGCTGCCCCAAGTGAAAAAACATCTGGGCACAACGCCACCGGATTTTTTGGTACCGGTTAGGTACCATAAGCAGGCTGCTCAAATCAAGTACTTGTTGCAGAATTACCGGTACAATGACCTGTCTAGCAAGCTGCAAAAAGGGCTTAGTCCTCGGCAGGTAAAAATCAAAATCGAGTATTATAGCGAATACCTGCAGCAAATTACGTATAATGTCCGCCAGCAAAAGCGGTTTGTTAATCCCATTATCGAGCTTGTGCAAGAAGAGCACCTGAATGAGGGTCAGGCGTTGGCACTTGGCAATACCGACAAGTCGAGCCCAATCAAAATAGAAAACAATAAGCAATCTAGGACCCAACTGCGTCGCCTGGCCCGTAACCCTGAAGTGAAAAGACTGCGGTTAAAGTTTGTTAACATGAACAAGATTTTAGCAACAAGCCTGGATGCAGCCTATCGGGGGCTGCGCACAATCGTCCTTATCTTGCTGTCAGTCTTCGTGATTAATCTATTTGCCGCAACTTTTCTCACCCTTTACGTTATCGCCAGCCGGCAGAAGAAACTGGCGGTAGAACGCTTATTGGGCTACCGCAAGGTTGACCGCTACCAAACAGAGATGTTGCTGTTTATTTTGTTGGGCGCTGGTGAATTAGTTGGACTGGTGGTAGCCCGCGTTTCCTGGCCAATTCTGCTGCTGGCGCTGGCGCTAATTTTGACTGAGCTGGTGGTTCTTAATATTATCATCCGGCGAGCCGAGAGCCATGATTTGCCGTTTTTGCTTAAGGGAGGACTATCATGATTGAATTGAAGAATGTGACCAAGAGATTTTGTGCCAAGGTAATTTTTGAGCATTTTAACATGACCGTCAAAAAGGGCGAGATGATTGCCGTAGTGGGACCCAGCGGGGCAGGCAAGAGCACGCTGCTCAACGTTCTAGGGCTAATTGATGCGGTTGACAGTGGCGAATTCTATTTTGAAGACAAGCTCAATGTTAAACCCAACAGTGCGTTAGCCCAGAAAATTATTCGGGCGAAAATTAGCTACCTCTTTCAAAATTTTGCTTTAATTGAGGAGGACACCGTTGCGGAAAACCTGTTGCTTGCACTTAAATACGTCCACCAAACCAAGGCAGCTAAAAAGGCCCTGGTTGCCGCGGCGCTGCAAAAAGTGGGTCTCGGTGACAGTATGAATAGCAAGATTTATGAGCTATCGGGCGGTCAGCAGCAGCGTGTGGCTATTGCCCGCGCCGTGGTAAAGCCTAGCGAACTGGTTTTAGCCGACGAGCCTACAGGATCCTTGGATGATCAAAACCGGGACGAAATTATCAAACTGCTAGGCGAACTCAATGATGCGGGCAAGACCGTGGTGATTGTCACGCATGACGAGCACGTGGCGCAGAAATGCCAGCGCATAATCAGCCTGGATTAGATAAGCATAAAGGTACACGAAGCGGGATATTAGACCGCTTTCTTTTATATTTAATAATAGTTGTTTGAGATAATTTTTTCTTTGATTGGCATCTTTTTCTTTCAGAGCGGGTCTCAAATCCTTCTGGCATCAAATCAAGCTTTAAACTATCAGTCACGCTGCTTGTGTTCAAGGCCTCTAGGTTCAAATTTGCCAAACTAGTCGCATTGGCAAACATCGACGACATGTCGGTTACTTTACTGGTATCCCAACCCGTTAGGTTTATTCCAGCAAGGACCGGGCTGTCCGCAAACATGTAGCCCATCTTGGTCACCTTGCTTGATTACATTCCGCCAATTCAACTCAAATTAACACTAAATTAGTTTTTAACAAGATTGACAGTCAGCTAATAGTAGCTTTTAATTATTAATAGCAATAAAGTAATAGCGAGGAATTAACATAAAAATTAACCACCATTCTTATCAGCATTTTCAGTGCACTTGTTTTTACCGCGTGTTCAAACAATAATGGTTCACAGCACAACGAAGACAAAAAGGCCCAAACGATTGTTAAGGGGCATGAACCGCTCGGCGGGACAAAATCAGGTATCACCTTTAAAGAGTATGAGGCCGTCAAAATTAGCCTCAAAAATCCAACTAAGCTGTCTACTATGAAGGCAAAATGGGGGCAAACCCAATCCCAAAATAGGCGGCACTTATGGCGGTTATACAACAAGCGCCTGGACTAAGGTAAAAAATACCGATGGTGGCCGTATTTATCTGGTTTCTGATAAAAATGGCAATATCGAGACTAAAGGTTTTATTAATCTGGCCGTCAAGCGAGCCAGCAAATTAACCATGGCGGACTACCAGAAAGTCAAAAAAGGACAAAGCAAGGCCACCGTTTATCGCATTCTAGGTCGCCCGGATGGATACACCACCAACTTGCCATACGTGGGTGCAGGGCAACATTCAGCAGAAGCAATTTCTTACTCCATTGGCGTCGCCCAAAAAGACCCAAAATCATATAAATTATCAACGATTAGGATTAGTCTCGCCAATGGTAAAGTTTATAGTAAACGTCAAAGCAATCTAGGAACTAAATAAGTAAACAGCAAGAAACCACCAATTCCATTTATCTTTAGCGCTAGTATCACAAAGATTAACTAAAACTCCCGCTTAGCAACGTCAACCAGTCTACTAATAGTCATCACTGCCTATCAATATAAAAGCCATAATATTATTAGACTATACTAAGTTGGGGCCCACATCAAATGATATCTGCTTCTTTATTGATCTGAGTCAGCTTCCACCCTGTCGCAAAATGCTGCTCACGCAGCTGCCTTAACTCACTATAGTCACTCTCTAGACTGTCAATGGCGTCCTGCAATCTTTTGTTTTGCTTGCGCATTTGGTCTAGTTCAGGATCATTGACTACGCCCTTCAAGTGCATCTTGGCAGCGAGGCTCCGCCTGCGCAGGTCAAACTCGCCCTTGAGCGTTGCCAGTGCATCTTCATACCTAACCAACTTTTCGTTGACTTGCGGAATCTCATTGTTGAGTTTAACGAATAATTCGTAGGGCATGTTGGACTTAATCCGGTTGCACTCAGAGCAAGACAGAATCAGGTTATTCAAATCGTTATTGTGCGAGAGCGAGACCGGGTCTTTGTGGTCGACGCTGCGCCCGCGCCGGCCACAATACTGGCAGCGGTAGTGGTACTTGGCCCGGATACGCTCGCGGTCGATGTAGTCAACTTCGTTCAGCTTAAAGTCAACGGACAAGCCCATTTTTTGCAAGTTTTCCGCAAAAGTTAAGTCAAGCCAAGGGACAAAATCCATTTGTCCGGTCTCACTATCAATTATAGCCTGGTTAAAGTCGCGGCGCGGTAGCTGCTGGCGAGCCAGCTCATTGCCGTCATAATCCTGAATAAAGGCTTCATAGCGCTTGCGCTCATCCTTAGAAGCGACTAAGAAGGCAGAGTTATCATCTCCGCTGCGTCCAACAAAGGTATAGAGCAGGCATTGGGCAAAGACGTTGACAGCACTATTGACAAAGTTCTCCGGGTCTTCGCCGCTCTGGATGCACAAGTCGCAAATACTGGTTAAGCGGGGGTTGACCAGTCCGGCCTGTTTGAAATGATTTGAGTTGATGCGCAGCCCGCAGCTGCTACACTGAAATTTCACTATTAAATTCTCCTTTAGGGCCAAAACAGCTGGTCTTTAACCACATTTTACCTAAATTAAGGCAAGAAAAAAAGGCAGACTACATTGGTAATCTACCCTTTGCTTTTAATTAAATAACAAACTACTTGTTTTCGTCTGCCTTAGCCTTGTTCAAGAAGGCAACAACTGCTGCTACGTGAGCAACGCGCTTTTTGCCGTTCTTCTTGTTCTTAGGTCTTTGGCCTGGTTCACAACCGGTGTTGTAATTTTCACCTTTACGCATAGTACTATACTTCCTTTCAGACTTTCGAAAATCTTTTATAGTTTAACACGTTAAGCCTGTTCAAGCAAGACGAGTTGATGATGAACAAAATTTCTAAAGTCCCAACAAGACAGCCTATTCTACTTGGACATCTTCATTCTTAATTGCCAAGTCCACGAAAGCAAGGTTAACCTTGCCCGTGAAATGACATCAATATGGGCAGTGATTAGCCAAAATAGCTACTTGCCCGCATATTCGCTAATTGTCACAGCACCATCGACTATGCCGCTGTCATCGGATAAATTAAGTGCCGTATTCTTCTCATCAACGACCAGGTTGTTTTCAAGGAATTGCAATTCAGCAGGACTGGTGTATAGGTCAAGCCCGGCGTTGTTGTCCACCCTAACCGTAAAATCAGGATCCTGCTGCCTCAGGATGACGAACTGGAAGTTAGCGCCAATTGTGCAAGTGCCACCCGCATTTGAATACTTGTTAGACCCATCGTTGAGCGCTAGCAGGACTACTTGCACGTTAGCTGCCTTATCCTTCAACTTTTTAACCGCACCCGGCTTGATGGTCATTTTGACTGTTTCTGAATTATTCATATTAAAAGCCCCCTAATCTTTGACTCTTTTTCTAACTATAAGATATATTACTTATTGCAGTCAAAAATTATGTTTAGCACAGGGGCATTTTGTACCTTGAAAATTTATTATTGCGAACAATGAAAAAAAAGCTCAAAATGTAACATAGTGATTATGGTGATTGTATCCTGTGAAGGGGGACATTTTATGACCGTCTTGAAAAAGATCTTCAGTGATAGAATTCTGCAAATTACCGTTGTAGTAACGGTTATCAGTCTTTTTTTTGCCAGGCCGCGGCTTGGGGATATTAACCTCCATACAATATTTTCAGTTGCTGCGATGCTAATCATCATCCAAATCTATGCCTACCTGCACGTTCTTGACGTCTTAGCCTACAAGTTAACCAGCATTGCTGATAACATGCGCAAGTTAAATATGTTGTTCACTCTGCTGGCAATTATTTCAGGAATGTTTCTGGGCAACGACATAACGGCGCTAACCTTAATCCCCTTGTACCTTAACATTGCCAAAAAGTGTGACCTGCCCCAAATCCTGCCTGTCACCTTGATTGGGATGGGTGCCAATATTGGTGCCGCCTTCACGCCTTGGGGCAACCCCCACAACATTTTTCTAGTCAGTAAGTATTCGGTAGGCGTGCTTGAGTTTTTCTCCTGGTCCTTGCCCTACTTACTGTCCGCATTGGTCATTACCTTCATTATTTTTCACTTTATTCCCCGCACTAAAATTCCTATGCAGGATATCAAGCAAATCAACATCAGCATCCGGCCCACGATTATTACTACCGTTGTGTTCGCCCTCTTCTTTTTGGGTGTGTTCAAAATTATCGATATTGCTATTCCCATGGTTGTAGCCCTGATTTTGGCCCTGGTAATTAATCCGCAAATTTTGCTTAAAATTGACTATGCCTTGCTTTTAACCTTTACTTGCTTCTTCATCTTTATCAGTGATATCCAACAAATTCCCCTGATTGTCACAATCATTGATGCGATGATCAACTCGGAAAACTCAACTTACTTTACGTCAATTATTTCAAGTCAAATTATCAGCAATGTGCCTGCAACCATCTTGGTCGGCAAGTTCACCCCTTATGCTCAAGCGCTTTTCTTAGGTACCAATATAGGTGGCTTTGGGTCACCAATCGGCTCAATGGCTAATATGTTGGTTCTCAAGACCTTTACCCAGAATGCCACCGTTTCTAGGAGCGAATTCTTTAAGAAATGGTCACTTATGCAATTTGCCGGCCTAATTATTTTAACCATTGTAGGTTGGCTGCTGCTGCTTATCTAAAATCACTAAATTTACTAAGCTTTGCTAGCAATCGATGCGCAAAGCTTCTTTTTTATATTCAAAAGGACCATAATCAGTTATACTTAATTAATATATATTAGGAGGAAAAACCATGAGTTTAACTTGGATAATTATTATTGTGATCGTTGTCTTATTACTTGCGATTTACATCACCATCTATAATGGCTTGCAGAAGGCTAAGGTTTATACTGATGAATCATGGAGCCAGATTGACGTGCAGTTAAAGCGGCGTAACGATCTGATTCCTAACTTAGTAGAGACTACCAAGGGCTATGCCAAGCATGAACGGGAAACTTTAGAAAACGTTGTGCAATTGCGTAACCAATTGACCAATATTCCAAGCGGTGAGCGGGCTGAGACCTTGAAGGTTTCCAACCAGATTTCTGACGCTTTGAAGTCAATTTTTGCCTTGTCAGAAAACTACCCTGACTTAAAGGCCAACCAAAATTTCCTGAAATTGCAAGAAGAACTGACCAATACTGAAAACAAGATTGCATACTCAAGACAGCTTTACAACTCATCTGCTGCCCTGTACGACCAAAAACTCTTGACCTTCCCGTCAAACCTTGTTGCTGGCATCCATGGCTTCAAGAAGGTTGACTACCTGCAGACCAGTGAAACGGAAAAAGAAGTCCCAACGGTTAAGTTTTAAGCTAGGTTAACCCATGTTATTTCAGCAAATTGCCCATAACAAACGCAAGACGGTCTTTATCTTGGCCCTCTTTACCATTATCTTGGCCCTCGTGGGTGCAGGCCTAGGCTACATCTTTAGTGACCGGCCTGGGTTGGGCCTAATTATCGCGCTAGCCGCTAGCATCATTTACATGCTCATTGTCCTGCCCAATCCAGCCAACATGGTTATGAGTTTAAACCATGCCCGCGAAACCAGCGAGCAAGACGATCCTGAACTTTGGCACGTCGTCCAGGACATGGCACTAGTTGGCCGGGTACCCATGCCGCGCGTCTTCATCATTGATGACCCAAGTCCCAATGCCTTTGCCACGGGACGTGACCCCGAACATTCGGCGGTTGCCGTTACGCAAGGCCTGCTTGAGATGATGAACCGTGAAGAGCTTGAGGGCGTCTTGGGGCATGAAATATCCCACATCAGAAATTACGACATTCTGGTCTCAACCATTGCAGCTGTCCTAGTAGGCGTCATTTCCTTCTTATCGGGCATTGCCAGTCGTTTCGTCTGGTGGGGCGATGGTGACCGCGATCGCGATAAAAACAGTGACAACAACTTTGTAATGATTTTCAAGGTGGTCGCAATTGTCTTTGTCCTCATTCTTGGCCCCATCTGTGCCAGCCTGGCGCAGATGGCCTTATCCCGCAACCGGGAATACTTGGCTGATGCAGCTTCTGTTGAACTCACTCGTAATCCTCAAGGGCTGATTTCTGCCCTTGAAAAGATTGCTGGCTCTGACCCTATGAAACACGTTGATGCCAGCAGTGCCGGGATGTACATCGAAGATCCCTTGCGCAAAAAGCATAGTTTCAGTCACTTGTTCGACAGTCACCCGCCAACCGAAGATCGCATTAAACGTTTAGAAAAAATGTAACTTCATTACTAAAAGGGCCCCCTTTACTGGGAGCCCTTTTTACTTGCCACTAGTCTCATTTTCAGCAGCGTGCTTATTTCAAGTTGATATTGGCCTGGCGAAATAATTCAGCCCGCATTTGCACGGGGGTTTCATGGTAGTATTCGCTAAATTTTTTATAAAAGAAAGACTTGCCCGTATAACCTACCCGACTGATAATTTCTTTGACCGAAATATCAGGTCGTGCTAGCAGCTGGCGCGCCTCTTCCATCCGCCGTTCATCGACGTGTTCGACAAAGCTCTTGCCTGTTTTTTGTTTTACTAGACTGGAAAAGTAGTTGGGATTAAAGCCAAAGTGCTTAGCCGTCTTATCCAAGGTAATATTGGCAAAATTATCATCAATATACTGCTCAAGTGCTGAACTGGCAAACTGCTTGCTAGTGGCTTGCACCAGGTTTTGACTCCTAATGGCGGTCACCAGCAAAATATTCAATTCCGCACTAATAATGCTGCGGGTAAACAAGTTTTGACTTAGATATTCATCAATAATCTTCTTGACCAGTTGAGCCGAAATAGACATGGGCGTGCCCTTTATGTAAAGCAAACGAGCAGAATTCAATATTTCTACCACTGCTTGAACCGCCTTTTTTTCTTGCTGATCAAGTTTGGCTGTGCTGCCGAGCAGGTGCGGCAAGCTTAGCTGGCTACCAAATTCAATTTTTACTAATAAGTCGCCCTTATCCTGACTCTGCACCTCATAGTTGCACTTGCTTTGCAGCAGGATAATGTTGCCAGCCTTAATCAAATAGTCCTGTCCGTTAATCTTAACGTTGACGCTACCTGCTGCTGCGTACAAGATCACTGCAGTGGAAGTCTGGTAGCGGTGAACACCCATATTGTGATTTTCAAGGGCAATCGCCAACAGATCAAAATCATGGTTGCCAGAACGCAGGGGCACCTCGTTGGTATCAGCTTGACTTGCATCTAAGATACTGGTCAAATACTGCTCTAATTTTACTGCTGCCATAACTTCACCCTCTTGTTAATAATTTGGTTTCATAATTTAATTATAGCGTAAAAGCCAGCAATAATATCAAATTTTTGCCATTAGCCTATTGAACCTGACCTGGACAAGGCTCCTAGCTTTAGGTATAATTGTCCTGAAAATACCGGGGTGCCATTAGGCTGAGAATATACCCGTTGAACCTGCCATGGATAATGCCAGCGAAGGGAAAATTAACCATTTTACGTCGTCAGGCTTTTGCCATGATGACTTTTTTATTTGGTAAACAAAATGATTACATGCAAAAATCTTAACTTTTCATATGATGAGGATAATACGGTCCTCAACAATATCACGCTCAACTTCCCTACGGGGAAATTTTCACTACTGGTTGGGCCAACAGGATGCGGCAAGTCCACCTTGCTGAAAATACTAGCTGGTCTCTACCCCAAATATGCAGGCAATCTTACTGGCACCATCAATTGGGACGGGTTAAGGGCAGCCATGATGTTCCAAAATGCGGGTGAACAGTTCACCATGGCCACGCCGCGTGAAGAAATCATCTTTGCCCTTGAGAACCTGCAAGTTAGCCGTGAGGATTACCAGGACCGGCTAAACAAGGCTGTCCAGTTTGCCCAGATCCATCAATTGCTCGACCAGAAAATCAATACCATGTCGGGCGGTGAGCAGCAGCGCGTCGCCCTGGCTGTTTTGGTAGCAATGGACGTTAGCCTATTTTTGCTGGACGAACCCTTTGCCAGTTGCGACCCCAAGGCGCGGACCTTTCTTATCGCTAAGCTGGCACAATTGCGTGACCAAGGTAAGACTATTATCCTCAGCGACCATGTTTTAAGTGATTATAAGGGCGTCTGCGACTGCTTGTTTCACTTTACTGGCAAGACCCTGGTCCAACTGGTTCCAGAAGACATGAACCTTTTGCTAGAAAAAAGCGACCAGCAGCCAGACTTTGCTTTTGCCCTGCCCCAGTCAGATTTGGATGCTTGTTTCACCCTCAGGGAAACAAAAATTACTCAAAATCGACTGCTGCTTGACCAGGACCGGCTGGACATTGTGCGGGGCAAAACTACGCTAATCACCGGTGCCAACGGGGTCGGCAAGTCTTCCCTCTTTAGCGCCCTGACCAAGATGATTCCCTATTCTGGCAGCATGACCTACCGCGGCAAGGAAATTAGGCGGCAGGCTAGTCGCACCTACCTGCGCCGCGTTGGGCAGATTTTTCAAACGGCCAGCGACCAGTTCATCAACATTACCGTGCAAGACGAAATCAATTTGAGCAAGAAGCAGCGTACTAGCAGCTTCTTCACTGACCACAAAATCAAAGAGGCTCTGAACTACTTGGAGCTGGACCACCTGCTCGACCGTGTGGTTTATTCACTTTCCGGCGGCCAGCAAAAAAAATTACAGATTCTCTTGATGCTGATTGCAGACCTGGACGTGCTATTAATCGACGAGCCATTAAGCGGACTCGACCATGAATCCGCCCGCAAGATCATGACTTTGCTTCAAAGCAGGCAACAAGAGCGAGGACAAACCCTGGTGATTATCAGCCATGAGCTGGTTGGCCTGGCTGATTGGTGCGACTACCACCTGGTCTTTAAAAACCACCGTTTAACCTATGTAGACAAGTGAGGTAGAATCATTGAATCCTAGTTTTAAATTCATCTTAGCCTTGATCATTTCAGTGGAAATATCGCTCAAATCCAGCTTGGCCACTAACCTTTTAATTATTATTTTTGCTCTTTTCTACCTAATTTATAAGCGGATTGCACCGTTCAAATTAGTCCTGACACTAGCAATCCCGCTAATTGCAGCCCTTACTGTCTTTGCGACGCTCTATTGGTTTGCACCGCAGCCCGACCTCTATAACGCATTCAGCTTGTCCAGCCGGATTTACGTCTACACGTTAACCATTTACTGCGTAGCAATCGATACCAGCGCTGAAGACCTGGCTCGCTCCTTTGAGCAAAACTTCCACCTGGCCAGCAAGTTTGCCTATGGCGTGTTGGCCGCACTCAACATCATTCCTCGAATGCAGCAGGCAGTCAAGCAAATTAGGACCGCAGGCATGATGCGCGGCGTCTACCTCAGCTTTTGGTCACCCGTGCTCTACTTCAAGGCCATTCTAATTGCACTCAATTCAGCCGAAAACCTGGCCCAGGGCATGGAGTCCCACGGCTTTTGCGAAGGTGCCAAGCGTTCTGTCATAGTACGCGTCCCGGTCACAATGCGCGACTGGCTGGTAGCCATAGTCATTCTACTGGCACCCAATATTGCGCTATTCACGCTGCGCTGAATGCCTTTTAGCTGCAAGGCTAGAGAATTATAACGCACCCCCGCCTTAAAAGGCAGCTAGCACTTGGCTTGTTGGGCACACGGCTGCAGCACACCTTTGTTGTTTGTAGGTGCAGACGTAGCTTAAAAACAAATGAATAAGACTCGCAAACAGACTATTTGTGGGTCTTATTTTGATTAATTGAGCTTGCGCTTATTAACATTATGCAAAATATACCATCAATTATAAAAGCATACTATCTTGTTGATAATTAGCTTAGGGCAAAAGTTGATAAACACTACTAAACTGAGGGTAACGAACAAGATTAGAAACAAAATTGGGATTGTGCTAGCCATGTTTTCAATAAAATTACTTGAGAACATGGTCATTAAATACTTGTTGAAAACCAAGGTTATAGAATTTTTCATAAAAATAGTAACCCAAGAAGTTAGCAGAATCGGTAACTTCTTTTTAATTTCAACTCTTTTCTAATCAGTAAAAATCGAAAAATATCGTATTGCACGAAGCAGCTATATGCGTTGACAAAAGTAGTAAGTGAAACACCGAACAGCATTAGGTAGGACATGACGGTAAATAGCATTAAAATAAAGTGTAAACGCCCTTCAACATAATTAATGCGGGATAAGGATTCTTCCCGCGTTTTTAAGTGGTCTTAGATGATCTTATCATCCTTGAGCAATTTGTCGGTTGAAATATTAAAAGCAGTGCAACGCTTTACGAGCACCTTTTGTGCCAATCGTTTCTATGTTAAGTTTCGTTTTATTCGGTAATACTTTATTTTTTCGCCAAACTGCACAGGGCTACCTCCTTCAAGCCAGTATACTATCTATATTTATTAAAAGAAGAAAAAATTAAATACAACAAAACTGCCAAGAGCATTTTTGCTTTGGCAGTTATATCACAGGATTTAACTATCTACAAGGAAATTTTGCTTTTAAGCGTACCTACTGCAGAAAGATTGAACAGTCACACTAATTTCCCAGTGTATAAGCTAATATTTTAACGTCAGCTTTTTGATCCGCCTCGAACGAAAGTTTGAGTCTTTCTTCTGTATAATAACGTTCGGAAAACACCAATTCACCATCATTTAGGAAAAATTCAACTGCACTAGTATCAATTATGGCGTGAATCTTCAGAAAAGTATTTTTCTTTAACTTACCGAAACGTTTAGCATCGTTTGAAGGCCGATCAAATCTCTGCACAACCACTTCATTGGTTTCCTTATTCCAAGATAAACAGAGCAAAGTTTGTTGGTTAGTTTTTAAATATAAACTTATTGTCTGACCTTTCCAATTATCAATTGCTATCTTCAAAAGAAGTTCAACATGCTGCGTATCTGGAACGATAATTTTTTCGTCCCTTGTTGTCCTATTTTTATTAATCACCAATTCTTTACGTAACTTTTTTAATTCTCTGACTGGTTGCATAAATACTTGATTGTTTTTCCAAGTTAATTCACGTGGCAGAGTTAACGTACCAGCCCAGCCATCTGCTTGTTCACAAAACTGGGCATTCCACATGTCAAGCCAGCCAATTAAAATACGACGATTATCGGGTGTATGCATCGTTTGGGCGGCATAAAAATCATGACCATGATCAAGCTCTTTAAATGCACCATGCCTAAATTTATTTTCCCTATAGTCCATTTTTCCGTTAAAATAGCCTGTTTGATACAAATTTAAGTATTTCTTTCCCGATGCTTTAATTCCCTGAGGAGAACATAACAGTATATCCTGGTTATTTAAAGGGAACAAGTCTGGGCATTCCCACATGTATCCCTCCTCTTCAATGTTGCGCGAATTAGCGATTGGGCCTAGGTATTTCCACTTTAATAGATCATGCGATTTATATGTAAGCACTCTGCCTAATTTTTCTTTGTTTTGACTTCCCAAAATCAAATAATAATCCTGATCATGTTGCCACACTTTTGGATCGCGAAAATGCTGTGTATTGTCGGCAGGTGGAATAGCTATAACGGGGTTGCCTTCATATTTTTTAAAGTTAATTCCATCGGCACTATAAGCAACATTTTGCGTTTGATAAAAATGACTGTGGTCGCTTTCCTTATAATAATGGTGACCCGTATAAAGTAAATACAGTAGCCCATCTTTTACAATTGCACTGCCAGAGAAGCAGCCATCTTTATCTTCTTTATCTCCTGGTGTAAGAGCAATAGGTAATTTTTCCCAATGAATCAGATCTTTACTACGATAATGCCCCCAGTGCATTGGTCCTCTTTCAGCAGAGTAAGGATAATATTGGTAAAAGATATGATAATATCCCTTAAAGTATGAAAAACCATTAGGATCATTTATCCAACCTGCAGGGGCAGAAATATGGAAATTAAGTCGATAGCGGTCTTTTGTGACCACAGCAGTCTTTTGCATTCAATTTTCTCCTCTTATTTTTGTATCATACAATCAATGAAAAAATTCTAAGTGCTACATATCGTATCCTTTTTAATCAAGTTTCAATTGGTCAGTTGCAATATTACGTTACCATGATTGACCTCGGAATCTTTGTTTTTCATTGTAAATTTATTTTTATATTCTGGAAATAGAACCATCACTGTTGTTTGCTTACCTGCAGCTTTAATTGTTTCTAAGTTCATTTTCGCCAGAGGATCTCCAGCAGCGACTTCTTGGCCGTCTCTAACTAAGATTGTAAAACCTTTACCGCCTAAATCAACCGTATCTATTCCCATATGAAGTAGAATTTGAACCCCATTTTCACTCTCTAAAGTAATTGCATGTTTTGTTGGGAAGATAGAAATTACTTTACCATTAACTGGCGAAAAGACATCTCCAACATCTGGTTCAATAGCAAAGCCATGTCCCACCAATTTTTTAGAAAAGGTTTGATCATTAACCTGTTCAAGCGGTAAATATTCACCGTCAACTGGTGCCAAAACTGAATTATCATCTGTTGCAACAAGCACTTTACTTTCACGATGATCAAGACGTCGTTTATTAGCTGGCAATATAGGCTTAAATTTATTCCAGACCAATATAAAAATAATTGGTAGCACAAAAGCAATTAAATTACCTATTATATATGGAACTATTGGTCGGGCAACGGTTAATCCAGGTAGAACAGTAAGGCCTTGAGCTAAGCCTTTAACATTGAACAACTTCATATATAAGCCACCAAACCCTGCGCCAATAAATGAGCAAACAAAAGGAACAATACTATACTTTAGATTAACTGCAAAGATTGCTGGTTCAGTTATACCTACTAAAGTAGGTATAAAACTAGAAATAGCGATATCTCTATCTTTTGATTTTTGCCTTAAAATCATATACATTCCAATACAGCCGCCACCTTGCGCAATAATAGAAACTGACCAAATTGGTTGAATATAATCGAAGCCTGTTTGAACAATCAAATTAGCTTCAATGCCCTGAATTGCATGTTGAGTACCTGTGACCACAAGAGGTTGTAAGCCAGCAGCGAAGACAAAGGCACCAAAAGCACTCATTTTCATATAAAGAAAGTTGATAATCCCACCTAATACATTACCAATCCAGAGACCCAAAGGACCAAAGAAAAGGAATAGTGATAAGTTAGCAGCTAATAAAGTAATTGTTGGAACCAAAATATATGATACGACTTGAGGCACGTATTTAGTTGCTAATTTTTCTACTTTGGACTGAAACCAAGCAGTCAAGATTGCTGCAAAGACACCGCCCTGAAATCCAACAGCAGCAATTTTTAAACCAAACAGATTCCAGTATGCCGGATGTACTTGACCCAAGACAAAGGCATTGCGGTCAGCAAGATCCGGTGAAATCATAACAAAGCCGACTAAGATACCCAAAATAGGGTTACCACCAAAACGTTTAGTAGCAGAGTACATTACTAACACTGGTAAAATTTTAAAAGTTGTAGCAATTACATTTAAAAACTTGCAGAAATCACCAATATAAATGCTTTGATCAGTGAAAGACTTAGTCATGCCAAACATACCGGGTGTAGTTAAAAGCGATCTTAAGCCTAAAATCATAGCTGCACCGATAAAAGCAGGAATTATTGGAATAAAAATATCACCAAAAACTTTAAAAGCTTGCTGGAATTTATTCTTACCTTTTGCTCCTTCATCTTTTATTTGATCGACCGATACTTCATTTGCACCCGATACTTTAATAAAAGCATCATAAGCACGTTCTACAGCTCCTGGTCCAAAAATAATTTGTAATTGTCCACTGTTGTAAATTACTCCTTGAGTCCCATTAATATCGTTTAAAGCATCTTGATTCGCTTTATTAAAATCTTTTAAAACCAATCTTAGCCTAGTTACACAATGTGTGGCACTAACAATATTTTCTGGTCCGCCGACATTATCCAAAACTGCTTGAGCGATTTTTTTATAGTCTGCCATTAATTTTCATCCTTTCCTCTCATTTTTGAAACTCATTAGAAAATTCAACATTATTAAGACAAAGAGCCCCGTTAGTAACGGTTATTGTTAAAGCTGAGCCAAATTTATGGTAAGTTCTTGCATTAAGTGCAATACCATCGAGATAGATTGTCATAATATTATCATCGACTATTATTTTTAGGTCATAATCTGTGTCAGACCTTAAGAATAACGGACGGCTAAGCCCTTTATTCATCATCTGATACCAGCGATAACATGGATGTTTGTCTAATGTTAACTGTTGCTCGTCTATGTTAAACCTAAATTCATAAGATTCATCCGTATCAATATTTTTATAAATACGTATAGAAAAATCACTAGTTGACTTACTGAAATTGATAGTAGAATGGAAATAAAAATGTGTTCCTGTATTTTTTACAAGTGTTTTTTCTAACAGCGTATCAACTGTTTTTAGTTTTAGTGGAGAGATTTTTTTCTTATTAGTAAAAGATTCACAAATTTCATTGATTGGCCGAACTCCTAAAGTACCGTCAGCACGTTGATAGATTTCTTGTGGAACAAACGTACCACCCCATTCGTAATTACTCATGTCATCTTCATTTGCTTTCGTTGGTACCCAGCCAAAAAGGACCCGTCTTTTGCCGTCAAAAGCAGTCCTAGCAGCGTAATATGCTCTTCCATCAAAAGCCTCATCTTTTGGTTTAATCCAAGGACCATCAAGCGTCTTACTCATGCGGTAGAAAACTTTATTTTTTACACTATATTCTGAATAAACCAAATACCACCAATCACCCATTCTAAATAGTTGTGGCATTTCAAACATGGAATACAAACCGGGGGCCCAAAAATCACCCTTAAATTGCCAATTTTCAAGATCTTTAGACGTGTACTTCACTAATCTGCCAGTTAGACGGTGTTTATCTTGCCCTTTACGTGCACCTAGAATTAAAAGATATTCACATTTTTGCTCATCCCAAACAATCGAAGGATCGCGCCAATTACGATCATCGTAGCCTGGCTGAGGTTCAAGTTTTAAAGCGTTGGCCGACTTAGTCCAATGAACAAAGTCTGAACTTGTTGCATGCAATAAAATTTGTGAAGGCTTACCTTCCTTCAAAAACTCTTTATTATATCCTGTATAAAAGGCGTGAATTGTTCCATTAGCTTCAAAAACTGAGCCTGCATAAATAAACTGATCCCGATCTACATCACTGCCTCGTTTAAGTACTTCACCATAGTCTTGATAATGTACAAAGTCTTCAGTAGTGGCCAGCGACCAGCCAAAAGGATCTGTAATTGGACCATGTATCCTTTTATCGCGTTGATGATAAATATAAAATTTGCCATTTTTGGCATAAGGCATGATATCACCTACCCAAACATCTTTAGGCTGATAATATATCTTATGATTATTATTTTTTTTGCTTTCCATTTATTTATCTCCTTGTTAGCACTTTCATTCACTAATAAAATATAGTGCAACCCGTTACATATGTCAACCGGTTACATATTTAAAAATAAAAAAGACGGAATTATCTCCGTCATCTACTTAAACAGTATGTCCTAAAACAAGACTCACTGGTAATTTTAATTGGTCATATTCTTTTTTACCATTTATTTTATTAATTAGCTTTTCAGTTGCTGTTTTCGCTATTTGCTCAATAGGTTGCCTAATTGTCGTTAATCGTGGATTGTACAACAACGTTTGCTTAGCACCATCAAACCCAATAACCTTAACATCTTCAGGAACTATCTTTTGATGGGTTTCTAAATAAAAAATTGCTAGCGATGCTAATAAATCATCTCCTGCAAAAATACCATCGATTTTTGAGTTATCATGTAAATATTTTTCAATTATTGTGCGTTTATGCTCGGCAGACCAGACAAAGGGGACTTCTAAAATATACGGTTTTAAATGATACTTTTTAATTAGATTTTGGTAAGCTATCGTTCGATCATTAGCTGGCAATTTAATTGAACTATCACCCCGAATATCAAGAATATGTTTACAACCATGATCTATTAAAAGTTGGACCGCCATTTTGCCACCAGAATAGTTATCACATGCAACCGTCGTTGTATTCTCACCTAGATCACGATCAATAGCAATAATGGGCAAATTTGAATTATTATAATCTTCGATATTCTTATTGTGCGTTCCAACAATTATCCCATCTACCTGGTTTTTGTGTAACATATTCAAATAAGCAATTTCTTTTCGGGGATTATTAAGACTATTACACAAAAATACTTTATATCCTTCTTGTGACAATAGGTACTCAATGTCCTGAATAAGTTCAGCCTGAAATGGATGAACGTTTGAAGGAAAGATCAAGCCTACTGTATATGTTCTTTTTTTATAAAGAGCTCGCGCTAAGTCGTTTGGGTAATAATTCAACCTACTCATGGCGGATTGAACCTTATTACGTGTTTCTTGACTAATATAGCCTCTATTATTTAAAACTCGCGATACTGTTGCAGTAGAAACTTGCGCCTCTTCTGCAACTTCACGGATACCAACTTTCTTCATACAAAAACCTATCTTATAATTAATTTTCAATTTATCTATTTATCCATTACTTTACCACAAAGCAATTTCATTGAGATAAAAATTTGAAAATATTGCTTTTGTACAAGCTAAATGCTAATAACAATTAAATTTTACTTATGGTAGGGACTGCCACTATTAATCATGAAGCCGCGGTAAATCTGCTCAATTAACACCACACGCATTAACTGGTGGGGCATCGTTAACTTGCCAAAACTAATCAGATCATCTGCGCGTTTATTAACAGCCGGGCTGGTGCCGAGGCTGCCACCAATCACAAAGGTGAGGTCTGAGTGGCCATAAGTGGCCAGATTATTTAGCTCGCGAGCAAACTCCTCGCTGCTGCGCTCCTTGCCCTTAATCGCAGTGACATAGACGTATTCCTTGTCCTTGATTTTAGCTAGAATACGCTGGCCTTCGACCTCTTTGACTCGATCTTGTTCTGCTGCACTAAACTTTTCAGGAGCCTTTTCATCCGGCACCTGCACAAGCTCAACTTTAGCAAAACGGCTAAGGCGTTTTTGATATTCAGCAATGGCATCCTTAAAGTATTTTTCCTTTAACTTGCCGACACATACAATTTTGATCTTCATAGTCCTTATTTTATCCCCTAAGTCCCAATCTTTCCACTCCCTTTTTCCACAAGTGTGGATAAGCAATTTCAATATTTTGTGGTTGCTACTACGAATAGGCATACACCTTGTGTCAAGCAATTTATTTTATTTTTATGGCCTGCATTTACCCACACACGCGCCTTGAACACTTGTTTTTCACAAACTTTTTGCCCTCAAACGTGGTATCAAGCCTTGAACAACTGTTTGAATTATATCTACTGCACTATTATTTACACACAAATCACAGTTTGTCCACAACTTTTGAAGAGCTTCCTCACCCTCTTTATGCACAATCCACAAAGTTTTCCACAGTTATCAACAAAAAGGCTGTTTTATTTTTTACCTTGACAAATAACAAAACCGAACTATTTAGTGTTTCTCATAATTTTAGTTAATAAAAAGGCTATACCTCCGATTAAAATCGCTTGGCATAGCCTTTTTTATGTTCTATTAAGGAATATTAGCTTGCTTAGTTTGCTTGCAATTTTACGTGTAAATTAAGCTCTTTTCCACTACGATTAACGGTCAAAGTTACGTTATCTCCGACTTTGTGATTATACAAAATACTGTGTAACGAAGCTACATCTGAGACAGACTTGTTGTCAACTTTGGTAATGACGTCTCCGACTTTGATACCAGCACTAGCAGCTGCACTATTTTTAGTGACTTCTGCAATGTAGATGCCATTTTCAAGGTTTGACTTAATATTCAGGTTCTTGCGGTAGCTTGCTGGAATGCCTTGCAAGGCAATTACCTTAACCCCTAATTGAGGTCGTGTAATTTTACCCTTCTTAACCAGTTGATTAACTATGGTGACAACTTCATTGGATGGAATAGCAAAGCCCATTCCTTCAACGGAAGTGCCGTCGCTTGACTGGGACAGTTTCATGGAATTGATCCCAATCACTTGCCCTGCTGAATTGACCAATGCCCCACCCGAATTGCCTGGGTTGATAGCCGCATCGGTTTGGATGACAGTCTGCTGGTTGCCAGATGAAGAAGTAATGCTGCGGGCTGGTGCAGAAATTATCCCCTGAGTGACCGTTGACGCGTATTCACTGCCCAAAGGCGAACCTACAGCGATAACTGTTTGTCCCGCCTGCAAGCTCTTAGAATCACCAAACTGAGCCGTCTGGGTAACATAGCCGGCATCAATTGAAAGTACAGCCAGGTCTGTCGTGGCATCAGTCCCAACAATGCGGGCATTAACAGTTTTACCATTCGAAAGCATGACCTGGATCTTATCGCTGCCAGAGACCACGTGATTGTTGGTCACGATATAGCCCTTGTTGCCTGATTTCATGTAGATGACGCCAGAACCTTCACTATAAGTCTGCAGCTTGCCCTTGCCCTTATCCTTGCTTTCATCTCCAAAAATATCAAAGATCGAATTGCTGGAATTAGATTGACGCTTCATATTAATGACTGAAACGACCGCACCTTTGACATCATTATAGGCGGGAGTCATTGCACCACTAGTTTTTGCACTATTTTTTGAAGTCTTCGCGCTACCAGAGGTAATACTGGTTTGGGCGTTGTTATTTGAATTTACGTTATTGATTTGGTCAATAGCTACATAAGAGGCGCCGCCTCCGATTAGACCAGCAACAACGCCAACAATAGCTATTTTGACAATACCGTTCTGCTTTTCCATCATATAATCTCCCTTACACGTTTGTGTTTACTATACTATAAAGTGTTACTTCATATTATTAAATTTGTACTAAGTTCGTGGGTTGGGCGGCATTGGCCATGATGATTTTAACATCACCCGGCAAGTTTGCATCACCATTAATGAGTTGTTGTTTGGCCGTGTCATATGCCAACTTTGCTGTGTTATTATGCTGGCTGCGATGCGCCAAAAAGATGTGCTTAGTCTTGTTTGTCACCACATCCAGCAGAGCCTGGGATGCATCATCATTGGACAAGTGACCCACATCCGACAAGATTCGCTGCTTGAGCCCCCATGAATAGGGGCCATTGCGCAACATCATGTCATCGTAGTTGAACTCCATCATGTAGGCATCGGCATCGGCAATTACGTCCTTGACTTTTTGTGACACGTAACCCGTATCAGTTAAAAAAGCCATCCGCTTGCCGCCGCTGGTAAAAACATAGTATTGCGGCTGTGCCGCATCATGGCTGGTTGCAAACGCTGTTACATCAAGATCGCCAAACGTTTTCGTTTTTCCTGGTTCAATCACGTTAATCTGTTCAACTGGTATTTTACCAATTTTCTGCGTCTCACTTAAATATTCCCAGGTGCCGCCATTGGCAAAAGCCGCAATCTTCGGATAGCGCCGCATCAAGACCCCCAACCCCTTACTGTGGTCAGAGTGGTCGTGACTCAAAAAGGCCATGTCAATATCTGCAATATCAACGCCCACATCAGCCAGTAAGAGCTTGATCTTTTTGCCAGAAAGCCCTGCATCCATCAGAATTTTATGCTGGCCAGTCTCAATTAGACTGGTGTTGCCAGTCGAGCCGCTAGCTAAAATAGAAACCTGCACACGCACTTTCCTTCCTAATTTTTTTGTACATTATACGAATTGCCCTGCAAAATTTGCGCTGTAAAAGCATTGACCCGCTTCATCATGATATTTTTAGTTGCCTTGTTTTCAACCAAGATTAACCAGGTAGGCAACATGATCGTATTGCCGCGGACTTCAGTTAACTTTGAATAACCCAGAGTAACTTTTATTACGCGTGAATTATTGGTAATCTCACGGTCAGTATACATCGCCTTGACTGCATGCCATGCACTGATGATCAGCTGCGGTTCACGTACAGCCCTAATTGGACCTATATAAGCTATCTTATAGTTGACGATTTGATTATTGTGTACATTAATCGTCAACTGGGCATCATTGTCAAAAACCTGCCCGTAGTCTGACTTTTGAACGTAACAAAAGGTATTATCATCGGACAAGCTGGGCTCATAACTGAATCGCTTGCCATAAGGCACGCTTGCAGGGTCATTTTTAAAATCTTCTAGCTGCTTTAAAATTTTTTTACGGTTGCCATTAAGCAAGACCATTGACTTGGGTGTTCCTGTTAGAGAATTATCACTTTTTGAATAATGCGTACTTACCTTAGTCAAGCTGCTGCTTTTACCAGACAAATAGTCGCCATTTTTAGCAGCTAGATAGTAGCCAGATTGTTGCTTATTAGAGATATGGGCTGGAATGTCAATCCCATCGGCGCGCATCTCGGCACGGATACTGATTGCCGTGGTCCCCGTTGTATTGCTTAAACTAATCGGCGAACGCCATATTTCAATTCCTAAGTAGAGGTCAATTAACAAGAAAATAATGAAGAATAGCCATTCAATTCTCCTTCTGTCCATCTTAATTTCCCCCCTTCAAAGCAGGATGGGTGGTCTTATTTAAAGCGGCAAAATCTTGCCGCTCCCATTCTGCCATGCTCTTCCATTGGTTGTAGGCTTTTACGTAATATACCGGAACTAAGTTGATCAAGCTGTCATGCGTGGTATCTTTTTCCATCCGAAAAGCAACAATCAGTCGTTGAATTTCTGTTTTCTTCATACCTGCATTAACCAGCCTTTGCATGACGGCCGCGCTGGTTGGCAGGGTGCGCGTATGACCATCGAACGGAATTGGAATCTGCAAGTCAATATTGTTAAAGGCGACTTCTACTGCATCCGGCTTAAATGTGGTAGTTACCTGTGGGTTATGCTCGCCCAAAAACACTGGAATACCTTCAATGTAGTTGATATAGCTGACCGAGTCTCCTACTGTATCAAAATACCGCAGGTCTTGTTCGCTCAGTCCTAGCTTATGAACGTATTCAACACTGTCAAGCAAACGATCATGGGTCGTTGCATCCTTTTGCTTTTCGTAACTCGTATAGAGAAAGTCGTGGCGCTTAGTCTTAACATCGGGCACGCGCAATTTAGTATAGTAGTTGAGCGAATAAGTGGTCCATCCCTTTTTATTTGAGCGCGCAGTCACATTACTGGTCCCAAACAAACGTGATACAAAGTAAGAGTCGCTTTGACTGTTAGTCAAATAGCTAAACACGCGCCAGCGCTGCTGCTTAGTGTAAAAGACCTCATAACTGTCCTTCAACCGGACAAATTCAACTGGTAGTGTCCCCTGTACATTGCGCGCATAGCTGCGCAAGCGGCTAAAGTTAGCCTTGGCCAACCTAACCCGGTAAATAGTAAAAGTCTTATCATTGCCTAAATACAGGTAGTGGTTGCTAGCAGAAACAAAGACCCGGCGAAATTTTTCATTACCCTTTTGCAATTTTTTCTTAGCAAATAGGCTCACGCTAATCTCATTGGGAAAGGTCATTTGCAGATAATTTGGGCTATTAAGCATCTGCTCATACTTTTTAGGACCGGTACTAACTTCATCAATCTCTTGATACTTTACATTTTTAAGTTCACGAATAAATTCCAAGGGAAGATTCTTTTTGGCATCATAAAGCCGATACAATTGGCCATCCCTAAAGCCATATGAACTAGTTGGTATATACAAGTTATAGACAATCCGATTACGTGAATGCTCGGTCACATTACTTGTTTGGTCAATATGACTAAAATATTGGTCGTTAGTCATGATAAAAATCCACAAGAAGATGGATAGAAGAAAGACAAACAAAGTTCCAAACAATAATAAAAAGTCGCCCAACTTTAATTTAGACTTCATCCCAATCATCCTCCTCACTCATTGGCTCATACGGCAAAGCAATGCTAAAGATTGATCCCTTGCCCTCGCTACTGTCAGCCCAAATCTGGCCGTGGTGTTCTTCCACAATTTCCTTGGCAATGGCAAGGCCTAGACCTGTGCCACCTTGGGCCCGCGAGCGTGCCTTGTCCACCCGGTAAAAGCGATCAAAGATCTTACTTAAGTCTTCACGCGGGATGCCTAGACCTTGGTCGGCAATGCTCAGGATAACTCGCTGTTGGTCATGACGCAGTCTGATTGTGATTTCACCGCCATTAGGCGAATACTTAATTGCATTGTTCATAATATTATCGATTACTTGCGCAATTTTATCAGTGTCAATTTCAACCCACAGTGCTTGTGTTCCCAAGTCGCGGCGGATAGTATACTTCTTCTTGCCTTCTTTTTTGTCGGTTTTGACGATCATGTCAAAACGATCCAAAATATGGGCGACAAAGTCATTAAAATTAACCCATTCAAAATCAACATTGGAAACGCCCCGGTCCATCCGCGACAAACTTAAAAGCTCGCTAATCATCCGAATCATGCGTTCTGTTTCTTCCTGGGTAACCTGCAAAAACTTGGGCGCAACCTCCGGATCCTTCCATGCCCCCTCATTCAGGGTTTCAATATAGGCATGCATGCTGGTCAAGGGCGTGCGTAACTCATGGGAAACGTTGGAAACAAACTGCTTTTGCGAGTTTTCATTCTTTTGTTGCTCGGTAATATCATGCAAAACGCAGACACTCCCTGAGACAAAGCCAGTCACCCTCTTGATTAAAGAAAAGCTGGCATGCAGAATCACTTCATCTCGCGTATCCTGGTTTACAGTCAAAACGATGCCCTTTTGACTTGAGATTAGATCTTGAGATGATTCATTAAGGCCCAAAACTGCAGCAATTGGCTTATTGATAATTTTTTCCTCGGTCGTGTTCAAAAAATTGAGCGCCATCTGGTTAACAACATTAACATTGCCGTGCCGGTCTGTTGCCAGCACGCCGTCACTCATATGGGACAAAACACTGTCCAGGCGGCGTTGCTCACTTTCAGATTCTTCTTGTGACCGTTCAATTCTAATAGACAGGGTATTAAAGGCTTGACCCAGCTGACCTAATTCGTCATTAGAGTATATCTTTACCTGGCTGGAATAGTCACCATCAGCAATATTTAGGGCCTGACTCTGCATTTCTTCAATTGGCTTGGTAATCGCGTGCGATACCACCAGAGACAAGATTGCACCCAGTATGGCTGCAATTAGCGATGCAACCAAGAACATAAGCGAAATATTGCGCAGGTCGCTAAAAACGCCCTGCATCGAGGCTCGTACGTAAATTGCTCCAACAGTGTTGGCCGAACCATTGCCTGCAGTCAGCGGCGTTACCTGGACCATGTAGTCGCCATGATCATTAACCACCTTGGTGGCTTGGCGCCCGGTTGACGTTACCTGCTTGACCAGACTATTATTGACCCGCTGGCCAATGCGATTTTTATCATTGAGATTAGATACCGCTCGAATAATGTCCTTATTATCAACAACAATAATTTCGCTGATCGTCCCCACGCCATTGCTGTAGTCATTAACAATCTGGTTTAAATTATTGTCAGCATGCTTGCTATCCTTCAGCAACTGCGTTGACAGTTGGTTCGTAACAATTGGCAGAACCTGAATAGAGGACTGGAAGTTTTCAATACTATTTTGTTCCAACTGCCTAGTAAAATAAGCCCCGATAACTTCAATCGTGGCAATAATCATCGCCATAAAAACGATGGCTAGCGTTGTGTTAATAGAAATAGTTAAATGCTTAAACTTGTTTTTGATTTTTTTCATAATACACAATGTTCAATATAAAAAGAAAGCCCCACAAAGATCCATGCGGGCTTTCTTTATTAGTCTTCAGTAGGCTGTTTGACGTAATAGCCGACACCGCGCCGGGTCACCAAAATTTGCGGCAAAATTGGGTTGTCCTCAATTTTTTCGCGCAGACGGTGAACCGTCACGTCAACGGTCCGAACATCACCAAAGTAATCATAACCCCAAACTGTTTGGAGCAGATGTTCTCTAGTCATTACCTGGTCCATATGCTGGGCCAAATAATAAAGCAATTCAAACTCACGGTGAGTCAGCTCAATCTTTTTGCCTTCTTTTTCAACAATATAAGCGTTGGGCATGATTACCAAGTTGCCAATCTTAATATTTTTAGTTGCAGCATCTTCATTGGTGCTTTCAACCTTTTTGGTAATGCTGCGGCGACGTAAATTAGCCTTAACGCGGGCAACCAATTCACGGTTGGAAAAGGGCTTGGTAACATAGTCATCTGCACCCATTTCCAAACCCAGCACCTTGTCAATTTCAGTATCCTTAGCGGTCACCATAATGATCGGCATGTCGTGCGTCTGCCTTACTTCACGCGCAACTTCTAGGCCGTCTTTTTTGGGCAACATTAGGTCTAAAATCATCAAGTCTGGGTTATAATCATCGACTTTCTTGATTGCTTCGTCTCCATCGTAGGCAGTGTCGACGTCGAAGCCTTCCTTAGTCAGATTAAATTTAATGATATCCGAAATTGGTTTTTCGTCATCGACAACAAGAATTTTCTTTGACATCGAAAGCTCACCCCTTCGGTTTCCATTATACTGGTTTTTGGCTTTTTAGCCAAAAAAGTCACGAAAACTTAATAAAAAAGCTTGCAATTCAGCCGAAATAATAGCATAATAGTCTTCGTTGGTTATACAGCGATACATATGGGTGGCTAGCTCAGCTGGCAGAGCAACGGACTCTTAATCCGTGGGTCCAGGGTTCGAACCCCTGGCCACCCATCATAGCTTGAAACAGCAGTCTACAAGGCTGCTGTTTTTTGTATATGTTGCGAAAGCGTTCATACTATCGCTTTACATCACTATACTTTCACAAATAAATTCCTTTTTGCGCCAAGTTATATAGACAGTCTTTTAAGTAGGCTTCATTATGTTCAAGATAAATTGGGTTAGTTAGCAAGCAAGATGGTAATTTTTTATACGCTGTACACTTTGACCCACGGTAAAGAGGGTCAAACCACTTATTATCTGGGCGATAACCACGAGCCTGCATTTCCTTCAATACGAGCAAGTGAAACTGGTAAAGCTTGTAGGGTGAATGAGTAAACACGTAATTAACTGTAGAATGCGGCCGTCCCCACCCATTTCCACGCAAAGCTGCAACTTCGCGGTGTTGTCCTAATAATTGCTGCCGTGGTAATTTCATAATTAATGCCTGGTGCCAAAGTCTCATTAATTGGATCTCCTTTCTAATCGAATTGCTTTTATTCTCTTAATTGATTATTGGGCAAAATATTATAACATCTTTTTATAATTTACCAATTCATTATATTTGCTTTTGATTTACTTTTTAAAGATTAAAGATACGTTTATGGCCCACTTTGATTTTACTAATTTGGTGCAATTCGAACAGACCGAGTAAATTTTGGCAATAAGTACGTTTTCAAAGAAGAATTTATCTATGGCTATAACCTAATCGACGGAAGAGAAAATCAGAAGACTTCGTTAACTACCAAGAAAACTACCAAGAAAAATAATTTTAAAGTCTTGGACATACCAATTTTTGGGCTAAAAGGTCTTGCCAAATGGCAAAATAATTGCTATCATATTTAACTGTCAATAGGAACACGGGTGGCTAGCTCAGCTGGCAGAGCAACGGACTCTTAATCCGTGGGTCCAGGGTTCGAACCCCTGGCCACCCACTATACATAAAAAAGCACTGCAAGAAGGCGGTGCTTTTTTGTTGTTTTTTTATTCATCACCTGGTGTAAGAGCTAGAATCGTTTCAGACCGTTTGAACAATGTCAGCAAGTATCTGCGCTACTAATTCATTTAAGTCATTATTCTTGAGCGGGCACTTACAATTTTCAACTCCTTTTTTGCTTTAAGCAGAATTCCTGCTTGCAAATTATACTCTACCTAGCTACAATACTATATAACATATAATATTAAAGGAGCTGAAGTATGGCAATACAAATTCCAACGCGTTTGCTAGACGGTGCAGTCTTAGCCTTCCTCAAGAAGGACGACTTGTATGGCTATGCGCTGACCCAGAGTGTCCAGTCAATTTTCGATATTTCGGAATCGACTATCTACCCGGTTTTGCGTCGCTTAAAAAAGCAAGGTTATTTAGTTACTTATGACGAGCCTTACCAGGGGCGTAACCGGCGCTACTACCACATAACTGATGACGGCATTGCACTATTAAGGACAATTCGGGACGAGTGGCAGCAATTTAGTAAGAATATAGACCAGATACTAGGAGAGAACAATGAACAAAACAATTGATGACTATATCTTTGAACTAAAAAGAAACTTGGCTGACCTGCCTGCGGCAGACCGTCAAGACGTTGTCGAATTTTACCAGGAGTTTCTGCTAGACGGCAATTTTGTCAGGCGGTCTACGATTGAGCAAGAATTGGGTAGTCCCAAGCAATTGGCCCACAAAATTCTTGCCGATTATTCAAGTACGGAAGACCCTCAGCAAGCTCCTAGTCGCAAGGCGTCAAAATCAAATCTTAAGTCCATCTGGTATATCCTACTGGGTATCTGTGCAGCACCAATTGGCATTCCCGTAATAATTGCAATATTAGCCGGTGTCATTGCCCTCTTAGCCGTTTGCCTAGGCTTATTCATTAGCCTCACAGGCTTGGTCTTGGGCCTGTTTGTCGGCGGTGGCTTTACTCTGATCAAGTCGATTTCCTTCCTATTTACCAGTAATTGGGCTATTGGCTGCTTCTATATTGGTGCAGCCCTAATCGCACTCAGTGCCGCCCTCTTTTTGGCACCCTTCATTGTCAAATTTGTACGCTGGTTAATTGTTGAGTGTACATGCTTTATTCAGTACCTGGGCAAGAAAATATTTAAAAATAACTACTACAAAACTAGTTATAGAAAACACACGGAGAATAAATGATGAAAAAAGCAAGTAAAGTCAGTGGAGTAATTTTAATTATTGGTATTGTTTTATTGGCAGTTGGACTTTTAAACAATGGAAACCAGCCTGTTGGCGCAGACAACGGCTATAGCCCATGGCACACGCTTAAGCACAAGTCAGTAACTCGTAGCTACAAAGTAAACAAGTTCAAACAGATCAACCTAGACCTATTTATGCCAAATATTCATATTCATTCTGGTAGCCGCTACCAGGTCGTGGTCAGTGGTCCCAATGCCAAAACAATCAAAGTTTCATCGACAGATCAGCAATTAACCATTACCGATACTAACCAGCACTCCTTTTCTGGCATCAATTGGCATTATCTCAATTCTCGCATCAATGTCACCGTACCTGACAAAAATGCACTAAAGAAAATTACAGGGAGTTGCGCAGAAGGCGACCTGGAATTAAAGGATCTAAAAATTGATCAGATCGACTTACAGTTAAGCGACGGTGATGCCAATTTAAGCGGCATTGTCGCTAAAGAAGCTAGGTTGGACTTAAATGATGGTGACATCAAAATTAGTGATTCTACCTTATCTACTGGGACACTAACGGTAGAGGACGGTGATGTTGCAATCAGGAACAGCAAATTTAAGTTAGCAGCTAATCTAGCAGACGGCGATACTACTATCAGCAATTCTCGACTCTTGGGAAATAGTTCATTTAAACTGGATGATGGCGATTTTGCCATGGATAATTCGCAAAAGCTCAGTTATGACTTAGCCGCTAACTCTGACAATAAATTAACTGTTCAAGGTCATGATTATGATAAAAGCTACAGCAAAAAGACCAGAGGCACTCTGCAACTGAAGGTCACTTGCGATGACGGCAACATTTCTATTAGCTAGCAAAAAGGAGCTTAACCATGAAAAAACCAGTCAAAATTGGCTTAATCACTCTATCTGTTGGTCTTGTGCTTTTGGGGCTAGGTACTGTTGCAATGCACTTCTGGACTAGCGAAACTGATCCTAATGCCCGGCAGGTAAAATTAACTCCGTTTACCCAGATTGACTCAGATACCGCCGCCTATGGTGTCAATGTGCGCACCGGCGCTAATTATCATGCTTCTGTTGCCGGCAAATACAAGGAAGAAATTACAGTTAAAGTCAAAAACCATGAACTCGTAATCCGTGAAGTGAAGCTAAGCACCATTCTGGGCACTTCTTCTTCAACTACGATCCCGTCGTCACGGTCACTGTGCCACGAAGTGCAAGCCTTAAGCAGGCAACGATTAAAGCCACAGCTGGTAGCGCGGCACTAAACCACGTTTGCCTAAAGAGGCTGCATCTAGACTTGGAAGCCGGATCAGCCGACCTAAACGACGTGACTATAACCAATAAAGCTAAAGCAACACTAGGAGCAGGCAGCTTAAAAATTATTGACAGTGGCTTGCAGCTCGTAGCTGTTGTCAAGGCCGGTTCCACCAAGATTACTCATAGCCGGCTACACGGTGCAAGTAGCATCAACTTGGCAGCAGGTTCTCTAAGTATGACCAATACCCTGCTAAACGGCTACAACCTAGCAACCACAGTGGGCACGATTTCCTACCACGGACGAAATCGCGGACGCCAATTCAGCTACAGGCCAAAAGCTCAAAACACGCTGACCGCCAAGGCAGCAGTCGGATCTATCAAGGTTAACTAAAGGATTTCTAAACAATCCTTTTAATTGCATTACTCATATTAGCTTAATTAAGGAAAAAATTATGGAAATAAAATTGGAAGACGTGTCTTTGTGCTATGGCAATAAATGTGTTTTAAATAACATCAGTTTGGACTTAACCCCCGGAGGAATAATCGGATTAATCGGTCCAAACGGCGCGGGCAAATCAACCCTGTTACGGATAATCTCAACGCTTTTAACGCCGCAGAAAGGAAAAATATACCTAAATGGGGGGGAAATATTCTCGAACATCCCCAGGCAATGCGCTCTTCGTTGGGTTATCTACCGCAGCACGTTCCATATTATGCCCACCTGTCTGCTGTTGAATATCTCCAGTACATTGCCGCAATAAAGGGTATATCTAGCAAAAAAAGCCAAAAGCAGATTGTTAGTTTGTTGACAAAATTTCACCTTACAAATATTGGTAAAAAAAGATTAGCAGACTTTTCTGGTGGCATGCGGCAAAGGGTGGGAATAGCAGCCACCTTGCTTGGTGATCCCCAAGTGATTATTGTCGATGAACCTACAGCCGGACTAGATCCGCTAGAGCGGGCGACAATTCGCAACGTCTTATCCGAATTAGCCGTCGACCACATCGTTATCTTATCTACGCATATCATTTCAGATATTGAGGCCGTGGCTACGAGGTTGATCGTCTTGAAGTCGGGACAATTATTATACAAGGGCACGCCCGCCACTTTGCTTCAGACGGTCAAAAATTCTGTTTGGGAATATGTTTTGCCACCTGAACAGCTGCCACAGAACCTGGAGGGAGTCAGTTCAATAACGCAAGCAATCGATGGATTGCATGTTCGGGTTGTCTCCACAGTCGCACCGAATCCCCACGCCGTGAGCGTCACGCCCCGTTTAGAAGATGCTAGTCTAGCCATTTTGGAAAGCGGTGAGTAAAGATGGGCAGAATCGTTAAGGCCACTTTCCTAGAAAACAGTCGCCGCTTTTCCTACTGGAGCCTAACTATTTTGGTTTTAATAGCGGCAGTGCTGAGCTATCCGCGAACCACTGGACCGCTTAAGGTTTTTGTTCTTGATCCGAGCACGTATTTGCAAGCAAGCAATCCCACGTGGGTTCCCGTGAGTGTGGCGCTGGTTTTAGGATTATGTTTACCGATAATAAGCTACTTGTTTCTGCGGAGTGCAGATAGCATTGAACAGCAGAGTGACGTCGCGGTCTTGATGGATTCGGTTGAATTTTCCAAGATCAAATATATTATGGGCAAATTCCTCTCCAATTGCTTGTTACTGCTGCTATGGAGCGTCGTCGTCTTGGGCGCCTGCTCTATAACGATTTTCCAGTTTCCGGGCTATCACATAAACTGGAACCAATTCATCCCGCCCTTTTTGACCTTATTGCCCTGTGTGCTGCTTGTTTCGGCTTTATCGCTGTTTATGGGCGCTGTGCCTGGATTAAACGGCAACCTGGGCATCATAGTCTTCAGCTTCTTTTCATTATTATGTTATGGCATCAGTGCAACAAACTATGACTCATTGCTTCTCAAGCTAATTAACCCGTCCGGCAGTAGCCATATTGAAGATTCCAGTATTCGGGCCACGGGACACCCCTTGCGCCAAACAATGCTGTTAAGCGGCGGCGCCGTTAAGCAAACCGGCAGCAAGGAACTAATCTTTCACGCCATTAGTTTCACCCGGCAAGACGCGTTGGTGCTGGTCCTTCAACTGCTGCTGAGCCTGTTGCTGCTGGCCCTAGCCGGCCTGCTTTTTGCACCGCACAAACTCTGGAGCAGCTTGGCACCTGTTCCCAGAAACAAAAATAAGCGGTTGACTACCTTGAACCCAGGAAAAAGACAAATAACGAGAAGCTAATGGTCAGTGACAAAGCGTCCGGTATTTCCTTGCTATTAGCGCCCTTCTTGCAATTATGGCGCCCGCTGCCCAAATACAACAAGGCCCTGCTGGTGCTTTTGTGGCTGACGGCCTGGTTTAGCTCTACTTCCCTAGTTCAGCAAATCGTTATGCCCCTACTCATCTTGGCCGAAATGCCCCTGCTCGGTAACTTGGGCTCCCAGTCTGCGAAATCTGGTTTTTTAAGCTGGCTAAAGACGATCCCAACTGGGCCACGTAAGCAACAGCGCTTTGAATACCTTAGCGGCTTGCTGTTTACGTTACTATTGCTGCTTCCTGTAATGACTACATCCAGCAGCAATGCGTTAATGCTAGTCCCCCTTCAGCTTCTTTATATGCGCGCTGGCTCAACTTTTAGGATTGCTGAGCAAGAGCAGCCGCCCCTTCATTTTCTTTGTATTAATATTTTGCTTTGTTTATTTAAATGGGCTGACCAACCTATTGCCATTAACCGACAACAATTCAGTAGCAGGCTGGTTTTATTGCGGAATGGCACTGATTTTACTAGTCCTTAAAAGAATTTACTTAAAAGATTAAACCCCGCTTTCGCTTAAGGGTGCGCTGACAAATTCAACTGCTGTAACAGATGTGCAGGTGAATCGACCGCTTAGCCACCTAAATCAACCGCTTACGACAATGAGCTAGTATTTATAAAAAAATTAAGGTTTAATAAGAGCAACTAATTGAAAGGCGGTAAATCAATCATGAGAAACATTTTCAAAGCACTTTTAAATTCCAGCAAAGAGGGTGCAAATGTTGTTAATAACGACAGTGCCCATTTGACAGATCCACACCCTTACCAGATCAACCTAGCACCATTTACTGATATTGACCTGGACACGGCAACTTTCAGCGTTCAACTGCACGCGGGTGCTGACTACCACGTCACGGTCACCGGTAAGTACAAGGACTACGTTACAGTTAAAGTTGAGGGCTCAACGCTGGTGGTTCAGGAAAAAGGGCACCATTTAATCGCTACTTCACTGGGTCAGTTCCCCCGCATTATCATTACGGTACCTGCAGATACCAAACTTGGCCGTGTTGACGCCACCAATGCAGCCGGCAGCATCAATATAAGTCAGCTCAACATGGATGAATTAGCCCTGAAGCTGTCTGCAGGCTCGGCCGTTTTAACGAACATTGAGGTTAGTCAGCAAGCCCGCCTCATCCTTGAAGCCGGCAGCCTGAAGATTAACCGATGCACCCTGAGCTTTGATGCGCAAATCAAGGCCGGATCCGCTAAGATCGACACCAGCAAGCTGCGCAAGAATAGTCACATTATCCTGGAGAGCGGTTCGCTGTCTGTAACCAGTTCACCAGATATCGGCTACGACCTGGCCGCTACGATTGGCACAATCTCTTACCATGGTAAACGGGTTGGACACCACTTCAGCAAGAACTTTGAAAAAGCAAGCAGATTAACCGCCAAGGCAGAAGTTGGTTCCATCAAAATCAAGTAATAATTCAGAAAAAAAGCCCTGCTTATGACATGCGAGCATCCCAATTAGGGTGGATGCCTGATCAAAAACAGGGTTTTCATCTTTAAGGGGCGGAGTAATCTACCGCCGGACGTCAATCACAAAGGAGTTGAGGTCGCCGCGGTATTGGGCAATGGAATATTCAATTGGCTGGTCGTCTGTGGTCAACCCTTGAGTGTGGAAATAAAAAATAGGCTTATGCACTACAATATTGAGCAGGTCGGCTGCCGTTTCACTAGCCTCCGTTACTTCCAGTTTCCTAATTACATGGGTAACTCTTAGTTGGTATTTTTCCAGTATGGCGTAAAGCGATTCTTGCGCAAAATCATAATTGGTCAGTTCTGGCACCCGGTCCTTGGGCACATAAGTCGTAACTAAAACGATGGGCTGGTCATTAGCATAGCGCAGCCGAACCAGCTTAAAAACAATAGCACCCTCTTCCAAGCCCAAATTTTGGCTGACCTCATCGCTAGCTTTTTCTTCGCCAAAATACAGCAAGTTAGTCTTGGGATAGATACCCTTGGCGCTCATTTCCTTGCTATAGCTTTCAATTAAGTGGGTGAATTCCTGCTCGATCTTGGTCTTTTTCACACGCGTGCCGCGCTTACGCCGGCGCTCTAAATAACCCTGGTTGACCAAGATAGAAATAGCTTGGCGGACAGTCGGCCTGCTTACCTGATAATGACTGGCTAGCTCTAGTTCAGGCGGAATAAGCGCGTCCTGCGGATAGGTTCCAGTTTGAATTTTATGCAAAAGATCATTAGCAATTATTTGGTACTTGGGTGCATCTTTTTCTGTCACATTAATTCTCCAGCTTCTATTAATCTAAACTTCAAGTGCTGTTATCTTATCTTCTGCAATGCGCTTTTCAAGTGACTTAATAATTTTAACGCCTGCACTGGTACCAATACGCTCAGCACCAGCAGCAATCATTGCCAAAAAATCGTCCGTATTTCTGATACCGCCAGCAGCCTTCACCTTCACGTTAGCCCCAACTGTTTCCTTCATTAATTTAACGTCTTCTATTTTAGCCCCTGAGGTGCCAAAACCAGTTGATGTCTTAATAAAGTCTGGCTTGACCTTTTTGGCTACTAGTGCCAACTGCCTAATTTCATCCTTAGTCAGATAGCAGTTTTCAAAGATCACTTTGCAAGGCACCTGGTGTGCGTGACAAAGTTCAACCATTTGCCTCATTTCTGCCTCAACATAGTCCCAATTGTGTGCCCGTACCTGGGTAAGATTGACCACATAGTCTATTTCATTTGCGCCATTTTGAAGCGCGTCCTTGGTTTCAGCAAGTTTAGCGGCAATCGATGTTTGTCCCAGTGGAAAGCTGATAGCAGCTCCCGTATCGATATCCGTGCCCATTAACTGGTCAGCACAAAATGAAGCTTGTACTTGGTTAATTGCCACCATTTTAAAGTGGTATTTCTTCGCTTCCGCGCACAATTTTTCCATATCTGCTTGGATGGCATCTGCATGCAGGTTGGTATGATCAATTAAGCGGGCAAAATCATCAATGGTATATTTCATCTCTCTGTTTCTCCTTTTGTTAATACATAATTAATTTTAGCTATTTTAAAATTAGCCGTCAATTAGTATTTTTGGGCTAACGCAGTAAAGAAACGTCCTCACCATTAGATAAAAGTAAAGACAAATATATTAAGCACTCACCCATCTTAGTAAGAATCTTTACGGCTTAACTGCAATTTGCGCAAGGAATACTTTTTTAATCCTATGCGATTCATGATAAAATTACCGAATAACGTTTTTGGAAAGAAGGGTTTCATGCATAAACGTACACTACATTATCGCCGCTTGACTGATGACTTAGTGACAAGCCCCGGCCAAAATTACCACTTGCCAGATGACTACCGGATCTTCCCCGTCACCAGTATAAGCAAGATCTGGTCTAGATTCATCCGATCAAGCAGCCGCTTAGTCAGCTTAGTTTATGTCCATTGGCTTAAACACATTAGGATAGTAGGAAAAGCAAAATTACAGGCGCTAAGCGGGCAGGGTTACTTTATCTACGGCAACCACACGCAAACCTTTGGCGACGTGGTTCTGCCGCTTAGCCTTGTTCGCGCCCAAGACTACTATGCAATCGGCAATCAGTCCAACTGGGGCATCCCAATTTTGGGTAAGCTGATACTGCCCAGTTTTGGCCTGCCAGTGGGCTACAACCACAAGCAAGCTGGTCAATTAATCAGGGCCGTGACGCACGTGATTAAGGCCCAAAAGGTCGTCGTCATCTATCCAGAAGCCCATGTCTGGCCCTATTACACCAAGATCAGACCCTTTCCTGAAACCAGTATGCACTTCCCCGTGGCGCTTCATGCCCCTAGCTTTGCCATGACTACGACTTATTCTAAGCCAACGTGGGGCCACCGCCCGCGGATAACGGTTTACTTGGATGGGCCCTTTTACCCCGATGCTCACTTGGGCAAAAAGCAGGCTCAATCCAAGCTGCATAACCAAATTTACGCGGCAATGCAAGAGCGGGCGCTCTTGAGCACTTACCAATACTATAATTATCAAAAACTGCTTTAAGGAGTTCTACATGAATATTCTATTTTGTGGGGATCATAATGCTGAAAATGGCATCATGATCGCCCTTCTTTCGTTGTTGAAAAATAGTGACGCCGAAGTGCTTCATATTTATATCCTGACAATGTATACGCAAAGCGAACGTAAAAAGTTCAACCCCTTTTCTAAACATGCAGCCGACTACCTCAGAAAGCTCTTGCAGGAGCAGAATCCGCAAAGCACATTAAAGCTGTTAGATTGCACCGGCCTATTTGTCAGACAACCTCTTTTGGCCAATATGAGCACCCACTTTACGCCTTATGCCATGCTCAGACTCTTTACCGATGAGATCCCACAGCTTCCCGACCGAATCCTTTACCTCGACGCTGACGTCATTGTTCGCCGCAGCCTCACGCAGTTTTTCCAGCAAGACTTGACAGACACAGAATTCGTTGGCGTTTTAGACTACTGGGGGCGTTTCTTTTTCCATAATATGCACGAGCACAAGGTATTCGATTATGTTAATTCTGGCGTTTTATTGCTTAACCTGCCCGAAATTCGCAATACTGCCCTGTTTGCCCGCATTCGTCGCTTGCTTCAAACCAAAACGGTCTTTATGCCTGACCAATCCGCACTTAACCACTTTGCCAGGAAGAAAAAGATTGCCCCGCGGCGCTATAACGAACAGTATAAACTGCAGCCCGACACTGTCATCCAGCACTTTACTACTAGTTTTCGCTTTTGGCCAATTTTCCATACCCAAACAGTCAAGCCTTGGGAAGTTAAGCGGGTACATGAGGTGCTTAACTTGCACGAGTACGATGAACTGCTATCCTGCTACCTTGACTTAAAAGACAATTTGGCTCAAAATTAATTTTTATTTGGAGAAATATTTATGACTATTCCTATTTTTTATGCTATCAGTGACGACTTTACTAAATACGCAGCCGTTTCGCTCAATTCTTTAGTAAAACACGCAAATCCTAGTAGAGACTATACCGTTTACTTTTTAAGTCAAGATCTATCGGTCAAGCACCAGCAGGACTTACACAAACTTGGTGCAGACAATGTCCATGTTGAATTTTTTACTATCAACGATGAAATTGTTGCACCCATTCAAAACCGCCAGGAAAACTACCTCCGCGGTGATTTTTTTACCATGTCAATCTTTTACCGCCTATTCATCCCCGACTTGTTTCCCCAGTATGACAAGGCCATTTATATTGACAGCGACACCATTGTCAACGATGACCTTGGTAAACTTTATGACACTACACTAGGCGAGCACCTTTTCGCGGCCTGCACTGATTCATCAATTCAATATGTGGCCAAGATGATTGCATATATCAAAGACGTCCTTGCGCTTGACCCAAGCAAGTACATTAACTCAGGCATGTTAGTCTTAAACTGCAAGGCTTTTCGGGAAGAGGGTTTTATTGATCATTTTATGGACCTTCTTAACCACTACCACTTTGATTGTATTGCTCCCGACCAGGACTACCTGAACGAAATTTGTGCTGGTCGTATCTTGTACTTGGATCCTAAGTGGGATGCTATGCCCAACGACCATACCCAGCCACTAGCTTCGCCCAGCTTGATCCACTACAACCTTTTCTTTAAGCCCTGGCATTTTGCTGGTATCCAGTATGAGCAATATTTCTGGTCCAGTGCCAAGGAAACAAGCTTTTATCGTGAATTACAGGCAGAATTAGCCAGCTATACTGACAAAGAGCGTGCAGAAGATCGGACCAAACTTGACCGAATGCTAGCCAAGGCTGATAAGACGGTCAATGATCCTAATAATTGGGTCCAAGTAAAAAGGCAAGGATCTGTTAGTTTATGATTATTGGCGCTAACCGTAAGCAAGTAATTAAAAATATCAAGGAAGCTGTCGCTTGTGGCAGTTGGAATGCCAAGGTGGAAATTGGTGACCCTAGCTTGTCTTTAAGCGAGCGCAAAAAATTGGTCGATGACTTTTGGCATGCCCAAAGCACCGCGCTGGGCTGGCTAAACAACCATATCGGGCACCTCCTATTCAACTTGCTCGCCTACTTTTTCACAAGAGGATGTAAATTTGAAGGACTTGAAAACTTGCGCGCTCTGCCGCATGAGGGGGCCATCATCACGGCCAACCACTTCAACCAGTTTGATTCACTACCCATCAAGCGCCTAGCACGCAAGACGCACCGCCGACTATCAATCACGATTGAAGATACCAATTTAAAACTTCCGGGTATTTTACGCTACATAATGAATTATGTCGGCACTATTCCCCTTGTGCAAAGCCCCAGCTACATTGGCCATGAATTTCCACAACACTTGCACGATGCACTGGACGGGAACAATTGGGTGCTTATCTTTCCCGAAGAAGAGATGTGGTGGAACTATCGCAAACCACGCAAGCCGCAGCGGGGAGCTTATTACTTTGCAGCCAAACAGAATGTGCCAATTATTTCTACGTTCATTGAAATTCAACCAACCAATAAGCTTGAACATGGTCACCCAGACTTCTATCAAACGCGCTATGTGGTGCATGTTTTGCCCCTGATTTGGCCGGATCCTCAGCTTAGTGTCAAGGAAAATTCTAAGCGCATGATGGTGCAAGATTACCAACAAAAAGCTGCCTCATATGAGCAAGCTTATCGGCGCAAACTAGACTACGATTTTACTGCTTGGGACATTGCTGGCTGGCGAATTGACTACTAAAATAGGAAAACAAATATGTTGACTTGACTTTTCTTTTCGACTATTCTGGATGTTGGATTATGATTTTTAATCTATTGTAAGAAGGGAATGTATTCTAATGGAAAAATTCACAAAAGAATCTTTAGCAAAATATGATGGTAAAGATGGTAGACCTGCTTATGTCGCAATTGACGGCGATGTTTATGATGTAAGCGGCAACTCATACTGGAACAACGGCCAACACTTTGGTGGCGCTGTTGCTGGTAGCGACATGACTGCTTTAATTAACCAATCACCTCACGGCAAGAGCGTTTTGGACAGACTTGACAAGGTCGGTACTTACGAAGGCTAATTACCATTTTTACCATAAAAAAAGGCATACGTTTGTATGTCTTTTTTTGTTATTTTAAAACCGAAAATTGCAATTTTAAGTTGAACACCCTACTTGATCTGATAGATGCAATCTAATCTTCTTTCATATAATTCATCGGGTGTGTGGTAGGCTAAGATCTTGCGGGGCAGGTTATTGCACCATTCCTC
>NZ_JBWXGC010000008.1:0-98923 GCF_059900865.1 Lactobacillus sp. XV31L
ATATTTTGCCAGTTCTTTATCCTCTTGTCAAGGACTTTTTTCCGGCCCGCTCTTGCTCTTTATTAAACAACAGCGCTTTTTATCTTACTAAAGCTGCTCTTCTTTGTCAAGCGCTTTTGCTTAAGATAGTGGTGCCTGAGTTGCTAACTTTGTTGACTGGCTCAAGCACAGATAACACTTTACACTTTTTAACTTTTTTCGTCAAATTGACTACTTTGTTCGTTATTTACACTAATAAGATGCAAAATTAGTTTTTCTAATAACTATTAACCCTGAACTCACCCAGTCTGGCGCTATTTTATGATAGATTATTCGTAATATCGCGTTTAGGGGCCCATTTTAGCTCACAAAAAAATTGCTTTTTTACGAATAAAAAAGGAACCATACTAAAAGTTCCTCCTTTTATTCTATATTAAACTAGCTTCCTTGGTAATTTTCTTCATTCCGTTCATGTATGGCACTAAAGCTTCAGGTACCGTAACTGTACCATCTTCATTTTGGTAATTTTCCAAAATGGCAGCAACAGTCCTGCCAACAGCTAAGCCAGATCCATTTAGCGTATGCACTAATTGCAGCTTGCCATCCTCATCCCGGTATCGTATTTGCGCACGACGAGCTTGAAAATCAGTACAGTTTGAACAACTGGAAATCTCACGGTACTTGTTTTGGTTTGGCATCCAAACTTCCAAGTCATAAGTCTTGGCACTTGTAAAGCTGGCATCTCCAGTTGATAAGGCAACCACATGATAAGGCAAGTCCAGCTTTTGCAGCAAATGTTCAGCGTTAGCTGTCAATTTATCCAGTTCGTTCCATGAATCTTCTGGTTTGCAGAGTTTGACCATTTCAACCTTTCTAAATTCATGCATTCTAATTAATCCCCGCGTATCACGGCCAGCAGACCCAGCTTCGCTTCTAAACGCAGGAGAAAGAGCAGTAACACTGATTGGTAATTTATCTTCGTGAATTATTTCGTCACGGAAGTAGTTAACCAGTGGAACCTCTGCAGTCGGAATTAAGGTTAAGTCACGGGGTTTGTCCGGATTATCATTATCAACAATCGTATAGACATCTTCGCGGAATTTAGGAAACTGGCCCGTTCCCTGCATCGAATCATCGTTAACCAAGTAAGGTGGGATTATTTCCGTGTAACCAGCCTTAGAATTCTCATCTAAGAAGAAGTTGAATACTGCCCGTTCAAGCAGTGCGCCAGCGCCCTTGTAGTAGACAAAACGTGCGCCAGAAACTTTGGCCCCGCGGTCCCAGTCTAAAATATCTAAATCTGTTCCAATTTCCCAATGCGCCTTTGCTTCAAAAGATAGTTTTTGGGGATCGTGCCACTTGCGGACCTCTTGGTTATAGTCTTCATCTGGACCAATTGGAGCAGAATCATCTGGAAAATTAGGTAGTCTAAGCAATATATGCTTTTGTTTGGCAGTCAGGTCGTTAACACGGTCGTCCAATTCCTTAATCTGTGCACCAACTTCACGCATCTCCTGAATTGCACTCGCAGCATCTTCCTTATTGCGCTTAGCTTGGGCAATCGCCTTGGAAACCTTATTGCGTTGTGCTTTAAGTTGTTCGCTGCGGCTGAGACCTTGACGTCGCTCTTCGTCAATCTTGATTAATTCATCTAGTTCTTCCGGTTTAATGCCTCTTGTAGCAAGCTTTTCTTTTGCCCATGGCAGCTTTTCCCGAATCACTTTAATATCTAGCATTTTTCAACCTCCATAAAAAAAGCCAATTCATCCCTCTCTTGGGACGAATTGGCTCTACTTGGCTTCGCGGTACCACCCAGTTTCAGCCACCCAAAAGCAGCTGCACTCTTTTTAGCGATAACGGTGCCGCAAACCCGTGTAATTGTTAATTACCCACTTGATAGAATCTGGAAACGATCGTTGTTCGCTTGCACCAAAATGCGAACTCTCTGTAAAACAATCTAAGGATTCCGTGTTTGCAACTATTTTAAGCTATTTTCTCTATTTACGCAAATAGTATTTTTTAACATGTAAAAGCTATTAATAATCTCATTTAACAAGCCAAAAGAGAAGAAAGGAAGAGTCTTTAAGAGATACTCTTCCTTTTTATTTATCATTAGTGCTGGTCAGCCACTCTTCTCGTTTTAGCAGATAGTATTTTTCCTCATAATTAAATAAGTCGGTAATTTGACCCAAATCAACTGCATACATAAATTTGAAGCCTAGCCGTTTGAGTAACTTTTGCGAGCGGTCATTTTGCTTGAACGTGCCGGCCCAGATTTCTTCTTGCTTTAACTGCTTAAAAGCAAAGTCAAATAGTAGTTTCAGCGCTGCAGTCATGTAGCCGTGCCCAGAAAAGTCTTTATCCAGCAGAAAGCCAACTTCTTTAGTTTTTAGCAGGTCTCGTTCATTAGTTCCCCGCTCATACAACTCAACTAAGCCAATCGGACTAGTAGCGCTATCAAAGCAAACTGCATAGCTATACTTTCTAGCTGCATATTGGCCTGCAGCCACTTCTGCATCTGCGATATTTCGATACTGTCCAAAGCCAGCCATCTGCTGGTAGTACTTGTCCTGTCCCCACTTCAACAGTGTCGGTGCATCGCTTGCTTTGAAGGGCCGCAAGTAAATCTGAGCTGTCATTATTTGCCAACCAGTTTGAGCAGCCAGCCCATTCCGAACTTAAGAGCAAAACTATAGGCCGCAATTGTCCAGGGCTTACCCAAAATAATAATCCAAAAGTAGGTCCAAAACTTCATGTCAGTCAGCCCTGCTAGCAGGCAAAGCACATCATCTGGAGACATCGGGGCTACGATACAGATTGCAAAGAACCAGTTGAACTTATGCTGGTTTTTCGTCCACTTCATATATTTATCAAGCGTATCTTCAGAAACAATATGCAAGATAAAGGGCCGGCCATAAAACCTGGCCAAGAAAAAGTTGATAATTGACCCCACACAGACGCCAACATAGTTATACACAAATCCGGCTACAGGCCCAAAGAAAATGACTCCTCCTAGAAGCGATACGCCCCCAGGAATGATGGGAATAACCACTTGAATTATTTGAATTAAAACAAAAACCACCGGTCCAATAATCATTTTATCCGCCAAGTATGCTTTCATCTTTGCTTGGCTGGTAAAGATCCCTAACCGGTACCAGTAAATACATAATAAAACAATGATGATCCCACTGACTACGGTTAGAATGTTGATTAACCTGCGACTGGCTTTAGCTGACAGATGCATAGTTTACCTCCAGTATTACGCTTCATTTTACCAAAAAAAGCAGCCCATGATTAGGTTTTAAGGATATTAAATATAATAATAACTATAATTAACTAATCGTAATGGTGCGACCAACAAAAAACTTTAGCCAGTTTTGTTGGTTCATCCCTGCTACTTCAAAGATATTAACTGCTTGCTTAAGTTTGAGTTGAATCATTTTACCTACATATTGACTTTTAGAGCAAAAAGAAATCTGCACTTTAACAATATCTTACAACAAATGCTTACTTGAAATAAAAATGATTTATGTCCCTTTTTTAAACTATAATAATCTTAAAAACTGAAGTTGAAAGAGGCATACAAATGACTAAAATTATGAACAACATTATTTACGACAAACAAAAGCAGTTGGCAGTCGACATCTACATGCCTGATGCCAATAAAAGCAACGACCGAGTACTGCTTTTCTGGCATGGTGGTGGCTGGATTCGCGGCGACAAAGAGGATCTCACAGACTTAGGCTCTAAGATTGCTGACCAGGGTTTTACTGTTTTTATTCCCAATTACTCCCTTGCACCTAGATATACGTATCCGGCGGCCCACCAGGACAGCGATAACTTTGTCAAGTGGCTGCTTAAAAGCAGTTACATCCACCAAGCTTCTGGTGCAGACAAGAAAGTCACGCAAATTGGGGCCAGCAGTGGCGGCGTGATGGCACTTTATCTGGCTGGCAAGTATGGGTTTCTCACTGTTACCTGGTCTGCCCCTGTTAACTACTCAGATTGGATGAACGATCATACTAGTGTCAAACCTGCAGTTGATGCTCAAAATGAACTCGGCTTAACCAAGCCAGATGATATCAATGCCTCCTTTTACAAGTATTTTGCTCTGACTTACGCCGGGCAAAATGACCCTAAAATATTTAACAAGCTCGATGCTGAGGCATATGACTACCAAAAGTTGACCCAACTACTAATGATTAACTCTACTGACGAACTTACTCCTGTTAAATACCTGCTGGCCTTCGTCAACCGGCTGGCTAAAAATGGACATGGCGTTGACCTCAAAATAATCCCTGGAAACAAGCATGCAATGGCTTATGCCAAGCAATACCTAATGACATCTTTAACCTATCTTGCCGGCGCAATTTAGCTTGGGATTTAACGCTGTCGAGGCAAACTTACTTATTAATAATTAGTAAAAGCTGAGCCAATAATTGTTGTCTTCAGTGAAAACGTTTTATAATTAACACAGAAATTAAATGTACTATTCTTTTAAAAAATAGTTTTAAGGAGATAACAGTATGGCTAAATATCAATCAATTAACCCGTATACTAATGAAAACTTTGCCAATTATGACAATCCAACATCCAGTCAAATTGAAGAGGCCCTTGACCTAGCCCATGCCCTATATAAAAAATGGCGTCACGAAAGTCCCGAAAGCCGGTCTAAGATTCTGCACCAAGTTGCAGAAAAATTGCGTGAGCACAAGGACGAAATGGCTGAAATAATGACCCGTGAAATGGGCAAGATGATTGAAGAATCAAAGGGTGAAGTTGATTTATGTATTTCAATCTGTGATTATTATGCAGACCATGGTCCAGGAATGCTGAAGCCGCAGCCAATTGACTCAGAATTAGGCAATGCTTACTACCTTAAGCAAGCAACCGGTGTTATTATGGCTTGCGAACCATGGAACTTCCCTCTTTATCAGGTAATCCGCGTCTTTGCACCTAATTTCATCGTTGGGAATCCTATTTTGCTTAAGCACGCACATAATGTTCCTGGTTCTGCTGCTTTGACTGCCAAAATCATTAAACAAGCTGGCGCTCCTGAAGGCAGCTTAATCAACCTATATCCTAGCTATGATCAACTAGATGCAATTATCGCGGACCCGCGTGTCCAAGGCGTGGCTCTGACTGGTTCAGAACGTGGGGGCGCTTCGGTTGCAGAAACTGCTGGCAAGAATCTGAAAAAATCAACTATGGAACTTGGTGGCAACGATGCCTTCATTATCCTGGATGATGCTGATCCTAAAGTGCTCAAACAGGCGCTGAAGTCTGCTCGGACATACAATGCTGGCCAAGTATGTACCTCATCCAAGCGAATCATTACTGTTAAGTCGCACTATCACGAAGTGCTGCATGAACTAACGGAAAGCTTTGCTAGTCTCAAGCCAGGTGATCCCCTAGATTCTAATACAAGCTTGCCGCCAATGAATTCTGCAGGAGCTAAAGAAAAATTGACTAAGCAAGTTGAAGCAGCTATTGCTGCAGGGGCCAAAGTCTACTACCAATATCCTGAAATCAACTCTGAAGGTGCCTTCTTCCGCCCATTGATTTTAACCAATGTTGACAAGGACAATCCTGCTTTTGACCAAGAATTCTTTGGCCCAGTTGCAATTGTTTATGAAGTTGCAGACGAAGATGAAGCTATTGCACTGGCCAACGACTCAAGCTATGGATTAGGGTCCTCAGTTATCAGTGCCAACGTTGAGCATGCCCAAAAGGTTGCAGCTCAAATCGAAACGGGTATGACCGTCATTAATGGTACCTGGATCAGTTCCGGCGAATTGCCCTTTGGTGGTGTGAAGAAGTCCGGCTATGGTCGCGAACTAAGTGACTTGGGCATGATGGCCTTTGTTAATGAACACCTTGTAATTGATATGCCAACTAAGTAACTTTAATTTAATAAAACCAAAAAACTGGACTTCACAGTGAAGCCCAGTTTTTTATTGCTTGCGGTATTTTTTACTGAATAAGTTGTAGCCAGCTAGCACTGTGGTCATGAAACTGGCTAATATTAAGAAGTAAGTTGATGTTCCAATTGAGACTGCATAAAGCAGCAGTTCTCTGGTAATACTATTCAAGAAACCTCTGTCAACAGGGGAACCATTCACTATACGGAGGATTAAATAGGCCAAAAAGATCGTTTCGATAAGAGATAGAATAAAGGCGAAAAGTTTGTCCTTTTTGCTGCCTTTCAAAGTTCCATATATGACTAGCAAGGGAATAAGAACAATGAGCAGCCAAATTATGCAAAGCAAGATGCCAGACAAGAAGGTTGTTCCAGATGAAAACAAGCGGCCAGCCAAGTTGAATATAACCCGCGTTATTGACATTTTGCCAGTATAAGCAACGTCTACAACCGAGGCACCTGATCCTGCAAACATGACAATGAGATTAATTGCAGCCATTAGCACTACTAGAAGCTGCACATAATTAAAGTGCCGCTTAACATCGGCTGTTTCCCCAGCTTGCCTGCGGCTATGAGAAGCAAACTTGCTTTTTTCCTTTGTTTCTTCAACATTATTAAACATGTTAGAAGCAACCTGGTTTAACTTTTCAGTTAGTCGCTTATCAACAGTGTAACGCTCAATTTTTTCATCATGCGTACAGACAAGATACAACCAAATCAGTAAGGCAAAGAAGCTGATCCAGCCAATACTACGTGAAAAACTCATTACTAGTAGGAGCAAGATTCCCAGCAAAAAGACAATCATACTGTTAGCGCGAATCCATTCCAGCATCCTTTGAACGATCAGGTTTTGCTTTTCAGGGTAAAATTCTTGCCGATAAATTTTCCGGCTAACAATCTTCTTGCCCGTTTCCTCATTTTCATATCTGGCCTGCTGGTGTTCATCTGAAAAAAAGGTGTCACGATACTTTTGCAGGTTAAAGCGACAATTTGGACAAAATTTATCTGTATCTGCAATTGGCTGGCCACAATTTGGACAAGTAGTCATAATTATGCTCCCTTTACTCCTGTTAATACTTAGTAAGTTAATCATAAAACAAAAAGTACAATAAAAAAACTTCTTTGTCACACATTTGGAATTAATTTAGGTTGGCTTTGCAAGTAATTAGATAATAAAAAAGATTGAAAACACTAATATGAGTACTTTCAATCTTCCTTTTTAGCAAAATTATTATTTTTTGACGTGCCTGCCCTTATTCCAGTGAATACCTTCATAAGTTAGCTTAACGCCGGCTGACAAGGTGACTGGCATGATAAAGACCAGGATAACCAGGCCAATGATTACTGCCAAGGCAACCTCAATCAATGTTGGGATACCAGATGGGATCAACGCGGCAAAGGTACCGCCTAAGATAATTGCAGCCGAAACAACAACTGTTCCGATAATGCCACACGCCTTCAATATCCGTTCACTCGGTCTGCCACCTTCAAGGGCGCGATAACGAGTCATCAGGAAGATACTGTAGTCAACTCCCAATGCAATCAGCATGATAAAGCCGAAGAAAGGCGTATTCCAAGTCAGCATGCTCTTGCCCAAAGTGGCTTTTACTACCCACTCGCTAATTGACAGTGAGCAGAAGTAAGCAATGAGCAGAGTCCCTAAAATATACAGTGGTTGCAAAAGCGACCGGGTAACAAAGATCAAAGCAATGCCGATACCAATTAACATGATAGCTGCAGTTCTAATAAAGTCCTTGTTAGCTACATCTTTAACGTCGGCAATCTTAGAACTTTGTCCGCCCATAGCGACTGTTGCTTGGTCAAGTCTAGTGCCAGCAAGCATCTTTTGGGCCGTTAAACTAAGGTCATGCGACTTTTTCGTCGCCTTAGTAGCACTAGGGTTTGAATCAAAAACTACAAACATCATTGCTGACTTCTTGTCAGGACTGAGGTAATTCTTAATTGATTTTTGGAACATGTCGTTTTTGATAAATTCTTTAGGAATATAGAAGGTATCTGCAGCAGAAGAGCTAGCCAAGCTAGTTAAATACGAGGCCCCTTGGCCTAATCCACTGTTAACGTCATCAACGCCTGAAGTAATCTTAGGCATGCCATTAGCTAGTTGGCCCGCACCCTTGTTGAGTTGGCCAGCGCTAGAATTCAATTGACCGATACCGGAGTTCAGTCTGCTTGCACCAGAATTTAACTGGCCAATGCTAGAGTTAAACTGACCAAGGCCACCATTCAGAGTTGATGCCCCGCTATTCAGTTGGCCTGATGCAGTTGCTAACCTGCCGACGCCAGATTGCAACTGGCCCATTTGACTAGAAACGTCTGGCATAGCAGCAGAAGCTTGTGCCCAGGACTTTTCTAGTGCGGCACCGGCAGCCTGCATAGCGGCCATCTTTTGCTGCTGGGTCATTCCTGGGATGCTGCCAATGCTCTTGGTCAGATTTTCCTTGTAACTCTTTTCTAAAGTTGCTTTTGCTTGTTGCTGAGCAGCTGCCATGCCTTTAGTTCCATTAGCTAGTTGCGAATTTAATTGGTTAAGGCCACTAGTCATTTGCTGCGTACCACTTCGCAAGCGGCCTGCGCCATTTTGCAAACGACCTGCACCATTTTGGAGCTGACCTGTGCCACTTTGCAGTTGCCCTGCACCACTTTGCAATTGACCTGTGCCGCTTTGCAACTGACCAGTACCACTGGCTAATTGACTAGCTCCTGAGCCCAGCTTTTTGCTTGCCTTGCTTAGCTTGCCTAGCCCAGCACGTGCTTGATCAACTCCCTGGTTGACTGTATTTAGCTGGTTCTTAACATATAATTGATCGATGCTTTCACCATATGGCTGGGTAACTGAAGTAACAAAGGAAACGCCCTTGGTTGCCTGGAGCTGTCTGGTTAATTGATCAAGCAGCTTTAAGTCTGCCTCATTATCAAGCCGGTGCTTGCTCTTAATGTACAAGGTTGATGGTTCTGCCATTCCTTGTGAAAAGTGATCTTCAACCACCAACATCCCAGCCTTAGCTGGAACACTATCAGCAATTTCATCGGTATCATCATAGTTTAAGTGACCCGTGTACATTAACCCAAATGGCGTCACCACAACTGCCAATACAATTAAGTAGATAATCGGGTGAGCCAAGGTGCCTTTCGATATGCCATGCCATAACTTATCTTCATGTTCACCAGTAAATTTCTTTACTGGCCAGAACATTTTTTCACCTAAAACTGCCATAAAGAACGGATTTAGTGTCAGCAGCACGAGCAGCAAGGCAGCAACCCCAACTGCTACGCCCACGGCTGAACGATAAATTGAAAAGTTGGCTAGGCTCAATGCGGAAAAGCCAATTAAAATCGATGAACCAGAATAAAGAATAGTCTTGCCCGCCACCTTCAAGGCATCTTTCATAGCTTTATAGCGGTCCAGACCCAAGCCCAGGTTCTCCTTAAATTTATCATAGAGTAAAATATTGTAGTCAGTACCAATTCCGAACAAAACAATAATCATGAAGACTTGGGTAAAGTTGGAGAACGGGAAATTCTGGTATTTAACTAAGTTGGTCACAATCGAAAAAGCAGTGATAAAGGACACGCCTACCGTAAGTAGCGAAATCAACGGCACGATTGGCGATCTAAAGACAATAACCAAAACGATGAAGATGAAGACAATAGTAATTGCCTCTGTCTTCTTGATGCCCTCTTGAATCGCATTTGAAAAGGCGTTTTGCAAAACGTCTGCACCTGTAACGTAGGTCCGAATCCCAGCAGTCTTAACCGCATTAGTGATCTGCTTGTCAACTTCGTTGATTGGGCCATGTTTTTTGGCAACGTTAATCTGCATCACCCATGTCGTATTGTCTTTTGATTTGAGTTTTTTGCGGGTTGCGATATTGTCATCAGGAGCCAGAACATCTTTGATGCCGTACTTATCCTTGTTTTCTTTCAAACTGGCAACAGTAGCGTTAATCGCCTGCTCATCATCTGGCGTCAACTTGCCCGTTTTCTTATTGAAGACAACAGCAATTTCATACGTGTCTTTTTTGGTCGACTTCCACTCTTTTTGAATGGACTGTGCGACTTCACTTTGAACGTCTGCGGGTAAGGAAACATTTGAGTGCTCGCGTGTTAACCCCGTAATGTCAGGCAAAGCCACAACTGAAATAATTAAAATTAAAATCCATGCAATTAATGAAAATATATGGTTCTTTAATAGTTTTTGCACTCTGCTTATCCTCTCTCATCTTGCAAAATATTTTTAGGTAGAACTAGTTGCAAAATCAGTTCATGGTACCCTTGGTTGGCCTCGGCAGCAGTTTCACCCGCAAATGACGCAGACACATCTAAGAAAACGTAGCCAAGCACCGCACCAATTAAGGAATGGAGTGAAACTGTACTGTCACTGCGAAGGTTCAACTTATCAGCCAGCGCAATCACATTCATAATCTCTTTGGTAATGGCATCATCACGCTTATACTCATTGAGGTGGTAGAGAATGCTGAATAATGCAGGATCATCCAAAATAAAATTACGAACAATATCCGCAAACCTAAGCAAGGCATCTTCACCCGAAAGCCCCATCAAGTTCTCAACTAGCTGCTGCCTTAAGGTCTTAATTCTGCTAGCACCAACAAGCGATAATAACTGCTTGCGGCCTGAAACATAATGGTAAAGAGACTGTGAGCGAACGCCTAGCTGCTTAGCTAGGCCGGGCAGAGTAGTTGCAGACAAGCCTTCTCGCCTAATCATCTCTGCCGCCTTAGCAATCACTTTATCCAAGTCAAGACTTCTCTTTTTGACCAATTTCACCCCTCCTTTAAATAATACAGAGTACAATATAACACTACATCTTGAAGAATACAATCTACAAACTGTAAATTATTTTTAAACAGATAAATAGGCCCTTTTATCAAAATTGGGCCTCATTTTATTCAGTAGTAAGTACTGCCTGCTTTTGCATTTATTCTATTTAAAAAAACTCGCCACTTTCTTGCCTAGCTTGACAAAATTGCGGTCATTATTGCTCCACACGCTGATACAGTATGCATGACCGTGGGATTGAACTAATGCAACACTAGATTTTTCGTCACCAATGCCATAAACCAAGCCACTAGCAGACCGAACCACCTTAGCCTTATTTTTAACCTCATTTAGTGCACTTAAGACCTGATTAGAATATTGCCGACTCAGTGTTTTATCCCGATAAAGGTTAGTCATCACCTTGGCCAAGTCGACTGCTGTTGTCCTGCTCGTTGGGCTAGACGTATATTTTTTGCTAAATTTCGTGTTGACGCCGCCCATCTTGTGCATAATCCGCTCAAGGTTTGCTGGCTTAATCTTGCGCACTAAAGCATTGCCAGCGGTTTTACTGCCCCGCATCATTGACTGCTTTAAATAAGAAACACCATAACCAATGCCTGGTTGAAGCATCCGTTCACCCTTAGCGCGATCAACCTTTTTAACTTTAACAACTGTATGTTCAGACAATTTGCCATGTTGCTCTTGGTAGGAAATTGCTGCCAGCAAGAACAGGCGACTCGTCCCACACACACCATGTGTTTGCGAGGAGTTAGCCACCTGTGCGAACTTGCCAGTTTGCAGATCCTGGACAACTACCTGATAACTCTGGTCTTTGCCCATTACTCGCGCAACCTTATTTGCCCACTTTTTGTCACTGCCTGCAGCCACCTTAACCTGAGTAGAATATTCAACTCGGGCCACTTTGGGCTCGTGGACCACCTTGCCTTTTTTAGTCTTAATAACTTGCTTGGGACCCTCGACTGCTAAATTGGCATTTTCTGTCCTTTTTAGGCTAGCTGAATAAAGCATAAATGCCAGTAGCGTGGTGATTAGTGAGCCAATAAGAATCTTGTTTTTCATTAGTCTGCCTCATCTAAAAGAAATGGTGTCGCTTCATTAGGAAAATCAGCCAAACCATTAAGAAAATCATTATAACCGTTATTATAATCCAATCAGAAGAACTGTGCCCGACCGGTAGACTGACATTCATACCATAAAAACCAGTTAAAATGGTCGGAACAGTTAAAACCAGGGACCAAACCGTCAAGAACTTCATCGTGTCGTTCAGATTATTATTCATCATGTTGTTTGACGTTGCCGAAAGTGTATTGGTAACTTGCTGTGAAATTTTAACCATTTCTGCGGACTGGTTAGATTCAATTAAAACATCATCCAGCCGCTCACGTGCCTGCTTGGTAAAGTCTAATTGGGATAGCTTCAGACTATGCAGCATCATCAAGTTGGTTTGAATTGAGCTTGACAGGTAGACTAGACTCTTCTCAATATTTGATAGTTTGACCAAGTCCTTATTATCGATATTATCAGACAATTTCTGGTCCAAGCTGTTGCGCTGAACATCCAGCTGCATAACTGCACGTTGGAAGTATTGCGACGAAAACAGCAAAAACTTCATCAACAATTCTGTCACATCCTGAGCCTTAGAAAGCTCTTGACGCATCGGCAGGTCATTGAATTCATCAAAAACATAGCTGGTCGCTTCTATATGAAAGGTAAAAATATTCTCTTCCAAAACTAAAAAGGTAACCGGGTGGGCCGTAAAATGCATAATCGATTTGGTAGGCCAAATTGGCACATCGTAAACCAGCAAGTGTATATGCGTGTGTGTGTCATAATCATAGTGTGGTCGCTCATGACGGTCAGAAATATATGAAATCATTTCTGGAGTGAAGTTGAATTCATCTTGCAGCTTTTCGCTGTCTTCTTCATTTAGATTGTTGATATCGTACCATCTATACTTGGTTTCCACCGGAAACTTTTGCTCTTTAATCATTTTTACACCCCAGGCTATTAAATTTAACTGGCAGCCTTGTCAGTTTTGCACCTATAATATCTTAACATTCAAGTGGAAAACGACCAATAAAAAACGGGCATGAGCCCGTTTTTTTAAGAGATTGTCAAATCTTTATTATTTATTGTTGCCAAGCTGCATCAAACTTAGTTTTACCTGCCTTAATTGCCTTGTCCACATTCCGGTTTTTCTGACCAGAAATCAAAATGGATTGCATAATTGGCGTTAATTGACTAAAGGTTGCACTAGAATCTTTAATTACAGGAATGCTGTATAGCGAGTTGCTGGCTAAGATTTCCTCCAATTTAGCCGGCAATTTAAACTTCTTGTTAGCCTTGTATGCCTTTGAAGTGGCTGCCTTTTCATTAACCGGTATATAGCCTGTTTGCTTAGCCCACTTAACCTGATTTTTCTGCTCGCAGAGAAACTTCATAAACTGGAGGCTGCAGCCTTTTGCATTGCACTGGCATGATTAAACATGTATATGTCTGTTCCCTGCTGCATCGTATACTTGCTAGGGCGGGCTGCCACTTCATATCTAAAGCCCTTTTGGGCAGCTTGTTGGATCCAGGTCTCCGTTGAGGAAGACGTCACAAACATTGCTAGTTTATTGTTGGTAAATGGAATGTAAAGGTACTTGTCTGAACCTGGCATTCTTAAGTAGCCAGCCTTTATTCTAGCAACGTAAAAATTAATCAGCTTTTGAGATTGGGGACCGTCAAAGTCAATCTTACTAGAAAAGTTTTGTCCTTGGTTCTTCATGCCCAAAGCATAGTAATTATTTAAATCATCAAAGCCAGCTCCCACCACTTGGTGCTTGCTCTTTTCATAGATTGTCCGAGCCGCCCGACTTAATTCGGCCATTGTCTGGGGTGCCTTCTTAATTCCATATTGTTTAAGCATGGTTGGATTATAAATCAAGACTTCAATTGACTTGTTGAAGGGAATACCATATTGAACGCCATCGATCTGAGCGCCTGCAAACATTTCCTTCTTAATGCCAGAAGCAGACTTGCCACCCCAACCCACTTTTTCGCTATTAATATATAGTGTTAAATTAACCAACATCTTATTTTGTGCAGCACTCCGGAGCCAACCCGGATATGCTTGGGTAATGGTTGGTAAGTTGCGCGGAGACTGCAAAGTGGAAGTCAACTTTGCTTGCAAATCATCATAGCTTCCCTGTTCTTCAAGTTTAATCCTGATCTTAGGATGGGTCTTTTCAAAGTCGGCTGCTAAAGTCTTCAGGGCCTTTTCTTGGGCTCCCTGCATGCCATGCCAAAAGACCACCGTTGTTTTGGCTGTCACCTTGGGTATTTTAGTGGAATTCGAAGTCGAATTCTTTGAACAAGCAGCAGTCCCTACTAATACTAGTCCTAGAGCAAGAAGAACTACCAGCTTTTTACCGCGAATCATAATGTTTTCCTCCAAAAGTATTTACGTGCTGCTCATCATCATCTAGCAAGCGCTGGTTATTATTTTATAGCAGCAAGTTACGGAATACAATAATAGTTTGACTTAAAATTCGCTTTTTTTATTGTTTTTATCATGTTTTATTGTAAAAGTTCGGCTTTATCCGTTTTTTCAGCAGTTTGCTAAAATTTTGTTTCCCTTTCAATCTGTTTCGTGCAAACAAAAAGGCTTGCCTTCAAGACAAGTCTTTTTAAATCAATTTGTTATTTAGTTTTTATTGTTTCCAAGCAGCATCAAACTTTGACTTGCCTGTATTAATGGCGCTATTCACATCTTGGTGCTTTTGCGCAGCTGCAAAAATATTTTGCATGATTGGGCTAAGTTGGCCATACGCAGCACCAGCATTCTTGACAACGGGAACACTGTAGAGGTTCTGCATTGCACTTTCCAGTTTAGCTGGCAATTTAAGCTTTTTATTGTTCCGGTATGTTGCCGAATTAGCTACGGCTTGGTTGACTGGAATGTAACCTGTTGCATTTGCCCACTTAAGTTGGCTGGACTTTGACACGAGGAACTTAATATAGGTAAAGGCTGCAGATTTTTGTTCAGCTGTTGCATGATTGAACATGTAAATATCAGTACCCTGTGACATGGTGTATTTGCCCGGACGCGGTGCTACATCATAAGTAAACCGGTTGCCTACGCCTTGCTTGACGAATCCTTCACCAGCAGAAGTACCAATATACATTGCTACCTTTTGGTTGGCAAATGGTCCTGACAAGTAGTGCTCTGAACCTGCTACTCTAAAGTAGCCTTTCTTAATACCGTCAGCATAGTAGTTAATAACTTGCTTAGACTTGTCTCCTGCAAAGTCAACCTTGCTGGAGAAGTTAGTCCCATTGTTCTTCATTCCTAAAATATAGTAGTTAGCTAAGGCATCAAAGCCGGCACCAACGACCTTGTGCTTACTCTTAGTATAGATAATTTGGGCATCCTGCTTCAATTCATCCATTGTAGCTGGCGCTTTTTTAATGCCATACTTCTTAAAGAGATCAGCATTATAGGTTAAGACTTCAATTGACTTGTTAAATGGAATTCCATATTGGGTACCAGAAATCTTAGCACCATCTAAAAGCGCTGGCTTAATATCAGAAGCCTTAGCACTGCCCCAACCAACATCTTTATTATTAATGTATGGCGTCAAGTCAACCAACATCTTATTCTTAGACGCGGTATAAAGCCAGTCCGGATATGCCTGAGTAATAGTTGGCAAGTTGTTTGGTGACTGCAAAGTCGAATTGATTTTGGCTTGCAAGTCCGGATATGCGCCTTGATTTTCAAGCTTGACCTTGATCTTAGGGTTTTCTTGTTCAAACTCTTTTGTCAACTTTTTCAAAGTATCTTGCTGTACACCTGTCATACCATGCCAGAAAACAATATTGGTTTTCTTTGATACTTTGGCAATCTTTTCCGAGTCAGAACTCGAAGAAGACTTGCTGCCATTCGAACAAGCAGCAGTGCCAACCAGTGTTAATCCAACGGCAAAAACAGCCGCAAGTTTCCTACTAAACTTCATTTGGTAAAACCTCCCAAAAAATAAAAACTAAACAACAATTTTGATTCACTAAAGCGTAATTGTTTCATTGCGCTTTGGTAAAATCCGTTTTCCAAATGGGTTCTCTTCCAGCTCCGGATGCAATGTGTGCACCGGTATCAGCAATTTTGGCTGAACTTCCCCAATAATTTCCTTGAGTTCTTTTTCGTCTGCGTGGCCGGAACAGCGCAAAGCCTTGAACTCAATATTTTTATCCGCTAAATCCTGCAAGAACGGTTTATAAGCCGGGTCAAAGTCACCTAGCGGTTCGGCGTTAGAATGAATATAGAGACCCCGCGCTTGTAAACTAGCATAGTCACCAACTACTTGCCAGAGGTATTCGTGATCGTCATTAAGCAATTCCTCATATGGAACAGCCAATTCCGGCTTAAGATCGGCAAATATTTTCTCCCCTGGCAAGTAGTAGTACGGATAATCTGTTCCCAAAGCCTTAAGCAAGTGAGCACGCCCTGAATGCAAGACAACCTGGCGCGGCGAATCAGCTATAATCCGTAAAAGCCGTTCCACATTGGTCGGGTATGTATTAAAGGTAATCTGGCGTTGGGGATTATCTTCTTGCAGCTGCACAATCTGAGCAATCAATTCCTTTTCATTTCGCGGACCCGTGAATTCTTCGCTTTCTTGATCATGCTTTTCTTCTGGCCAGGAAACACCTGTCCCCTCAATAATGAAAACATCGCAGTTCTTGGCAGCTGCCAGGAACTGGTGGACCCATTCAGGGTGGTAGCCATGCAGGCGAATATCACCAGTATAAGCAATTTTTTGGTCTGGAGTGGTAATAATTAAACCAGTGGCTCCATATGCATCGTGGTCGCTAGGCCAAACTTCAAGGGTGATATCGCCCACATGTATTGGCTCGCGGTATTTAGCAGCTATAATAGGCCGCACATAACTAGCATCATGGCCAGCTGCAGGCAATAAAAAATCCCCCTGCTCATTGAGCGGTGGCAGCATTTGTGCTGTAATTGGTCCTGCATAAAGGGGAATTTCAGGTGCCAAAAAGTTCATTGCCTTGCTGTGATCAAGGTGCAAGTGGGAGATGTAAGCCGCCGCATGTTCCCAGCGTTCAGTATCAATTGCTTGACCAGTTAGCTCGGAATCATAGAAGTCTGGTACATCGCCAATCAGCTGATTATCAATTAGTGTCTGGTACTTTTCATCAGGCAAGGCGAGTTCGGGCCGGTAAACTTCACCCAAGTCGAATAAAACATGTGACTTACGATAAGCTACTTCAATCATCGGTCCACCAATTGTCGTTAGGCCGTTATAAAAAGTAATCTGGGTCTTATCCCTTAAGGTCATTGCGTACCACTCCTTTAATAATTTGTTTTCTAAAAATTAAGTACAAAATCAAAATTGGCAAGACAGTCAAGGTGGCCGCAGCAAGCTGCAACTGGGTTTCACTGCCTGCATCAGACGCAAAGGCCGACAAACCGTTGTTTAAAAGCCGCATCGTATCTTCATTAGTAACTAAGAGTGGCCAGAGGAACGAATTCCATCCTGAAATAAAGCTGAGCAGACCAACAGTAAACAATCCGCCCTTAGACATCGGTACCAAAATTTTCCAAATGTAGTCCCAGTCACTCGCCCCATCAATCATGGCTGCCTTGTAGATGGTACTTGAAATTGAGCCGAAATAACTCTGCAAGTAGTACATGTAGAAAATCGAGGTCAAAAATGGCAGAACCAAACCAATGTAGGTATTAAGCAGGCCCATATGGGCAATCGTATTGTAATTGGTAAAAATAATGGCTTCACCTGGCACCATGAGCAAGGACAAAAGAACCAATTGCACTATTCCCTTACCCTTGAAGCGCAGATTGACCATGGCAAAGGCACCAAGCAATGAATTAAACAAACTGACAATCGTAGTCACACTAGCTGTCAAAACGGTATTAAAGAAGTAGCGGGCAAATGGCGCCCGGGCAAAAACCTTAGCATAGTTAGACCATTCAAAGTGGTGCGGAATCAAGGTTGGGGGAATTGATGTTGTTTCTTGAAAGTTCATCAATCCACCCAAAATCATATAAATAAAGGGAAAAATTGTGATTACAGCGAAGATGAACAAAATAATGTAACTGACCAAAACACCTATGCGAATCCGTTTCATCTAATTTTCTCCTATCTTCTTCATCATCTTGCGTTGCAAGAAAGTTGCAAACAGGATGATGATGAATAAGACAACCGTTGCTGCCATTGCCACACCCGGGGTACCAACAATCTGGAACTTATTGTAAATATAGAAGACTGCAGTAGTACCGGAATTACCCACTCCAGCTTGGCCATTAAATAAGGCATAAACCGAAGTATAGATTTTAAAGGACCCAATAATGTTCATTGTTAGCAAAAAGGCAATCGTTGGAACTAATTCAGGCATGGTAATGCGCCAGAACTTGTCCTTGCCACTGGCACCATACATGTCAGCCATCGTATAAAAATTCGGGTCAATATTGCGCAAAGCACCCATCAAGATGACAATATTAAAGGCCAAGGAGGTCCAAATACCAAAAATGATGATGGTTGTGAGCGACATTGCCGGATCATCAATCCAATCAGGTGCTGGTAAATGCAAACTTCTAAGCAAGAAGTTGAGCATGCCATAGTCGCCATTAAAGATATAACGAAAGACGATTCCAATTGCAATAGTTGAAGTCACATAAGGCATGAAGAAAGTAGTTTCAAAAAAGCTCTTATGTTTGACCTTATCAAAAATGATCCAGGCCAGCATTATCGAAATGGCCAAACCAATAGGAACCGAAACCACAGCATAGATGACTGTATTTTTAATCGCCTGCCAAAATTCTGGGTCTTTGAAGATGTACTGGTAATTACTGAGGCCAGCCCAATTTAGGTCAATCAAAGAGCCCTTTTGAAAACTCATGCCAAAAGCACGCAAGATTGGATAAATGCTGAATAAAGTGACAAAAATAATCGTTGGCGCTAAAAAAAGCCATGCTTTTTTCTGGTTAGTTTTCATTAGTAAACGCGCTCCCCTTGCGGTGTAAAGAGAAATATTCGATTGAGTCGCATTTGAAAGCTGATTTGATCACCTGCTTTAACGGATGATTCCAAGCTAACCAAAGAGCGAATCTGAACTTGGTCATAGGTAAACTTAAGAATCCGTTCACGCCCAATCAATTCCACATCGTCAATCCTTGCATGAAGAAAACCCTCTGGGTCAGGCAAAATGTTTTCGGGCCGCACAGAGAGAGTATATTGTCCATTTGCCAGCGGATGTTTGAAGCGGGACTGGTCTAAGTCAGCAAGTTTAATCGTGAAGTCACTTGCCTTGATTTCATCGTCTGTCTTGGTCACTTTAAAGTTATCTATTACCGGATTGCCGACAAAGTTGGCAACGAAGTAATTGGACGGGTCTAGATAAAAGCTTTCGCCCTGGTCGTCCTGCTGGATAACGCCATCATTAAACAGGATGATTTTGTCGCCAATCGACAGTGCCTCTTCTTGATCATGAGTGACAAATAGGGTAGTTATGCCTACTGACTTAACCAGTGAACGAATTTCTTCCCGAATCTTGAGTCTCAGCCTGGCATCTAAATTGCTCAAAGGTTCGTCCATCAATAAAATCTGAGGTTCCTGTACTAACGCCCGGGCAATTGCCACTCGCTGCTGTTGACCACCCGATAAGTTGCCTGGCTTCTGGTCAGCTAGTTCGTTAATCTGGGTCAATTCCATGTACTTTTCGGCTATCTTTTGGGCTTCTTCTTTAGTCTTCTTGTTCTTGCCTACTACAAGCGGAAACATTACATTTTGCAGAACAGTCATATGCGGATATAAAGCATAATTCTGAAAAACATAGCCAATATGACGATTCTTGGGCGCAACATTCACCATCGACTTGCCATCAAAGAGAATTTCGCCCGACGTCGGATTAAGCAACCCTGCGATCATGTTTAAGATCGTCGTTTTACCACAACCTGAAGGACCTAAGAGACAAACAAGGTCACCTTTTTTTACAGAAAAGCTGACATTTTTAATGGCTTCATGACCATTATCATAGACTTTCCTGAGGTTCTTAACTTCAACAAATTTGTTGTTATCCATAAACTCCGTACCACTATATTAATATTGCTTTACCTGCTAATTGATTTATCGACTTAATTTTAAGATAAAATTGAGTCGAACACAACTATTCATACTTCACAAAAATTCGTAGTTTGCCCAAGGCGGTGGACTTTTATAGCACAATAATTAATTTTTGGACAAAAAAGATGAATTATTATGAAGCATTACATTTTATTGTTCTGTTTTTGCACCCTTTATTTTCCAAAAATAATTTTTCCCTCCCATTACGCTTTTTAATTCCAATCATTCAATATTATTTGGGTTCCTACTTAGACCAGTTCTTATTTATAAATAAAAAGACCACTGCCCATGCAGTAGCCTTGCTAGTAATTCACTTCTTTAACTTGCACCTCTTTGTCAACTTTTGCCCGACCATTTTGGTAATTAAAAGAAAAACCCGGCTGAATATTAAATAAATAAACGTTAAAGTCCAAGCTGCCATCAGTTGATACGGCTTGCAAGTTAATGCCCCGAGCCATCAACTCATCCTCCCGAAAGATGGGGGTCGCTTGGTAGATCACCCGCTTATTCTGGCGTAAGGCCTGGTGCACCCGCCTTTCAAAAATAGTCTGAACCCGTTGGTTGGAAAAGGCGGACTGGGTAAACAAGTTTTTAGGATTGTTTTGGTCGCCAGACAGGTTGTTGGGATTATAGTTGCCAGTCAAATCAATACCAGCAGAAATCGAATAGGCAATCAGGTGACCCCGATTATATATTTGTTCCCCATTACGACGGTTATAGTGCCAGCCTGTGGGTTCTACAAACTGGCGCACGCGTAAACTATCATTGGCAACATTGCGTTTTTCTAAAAAAGCAGTATTAGAATGCGATGTGCGGTTTAACCCGTCTAGGTTAGCGTAAATAACGCGGTTGACCCGCCAAGCATTCTTGATCAGAGTGGATTTGTCATTGTTAATAGGAATATAAGCGGATTGACCACTCTTAAAGTTTAGTTGCGCTAGCTTTTCATAGTCCTGCTTGGACAGACCACCATAGACCTTGCCAGCGGGCTTGGCCTTATTAACACTAGCAGCTTTATGACTGGTACTTTGCTGGTTGGTTATCTGCTCAACGGTCTGATGACCGCTTGGGTCTGCACCGCCTTTGGTCGAAACGAACCACAAGAAAAAGAGGATAATGATTACCATTGTCCAAAAGTCATTGCCACTGTTTCTTCTGCTTCGTCTTCTTCGCCTGCGTGCCATTCAAAATGCTCCTTGCTTAATGATCATTAAGTATAGCTAATCGAACTTTTGTTTGCAATATGTAGCCAAAAAAAGCAAGATTACTCTTGCTTCTTGTTTGACTTAATTTCGGGCCCATTCATCAATCATATTCAGGAAATAACTCTCAGACAAGCGCTTAATCTTGCTGCCAGCCTGGTTATATTCTTGGGCCCTTTGCCAAGCCTTGTTGCTTTTACTGAAAAAGCCCTTATCATCCAAAATCAAATAATCCGTATCGGCTTGAACAGTCGAATGAGCCTGACCACCCATATTATTGACCATCAATGCTGCTTCCTCATTATCCATCCCTAGCTCATCAGCAAAGGCAATTTTTTTGTTATTGACTGGGTTACGGAAACCACGTTCCCAAACTTCTAGTTCTTCCACTAGCAAGTCCTTATTCTTAATTTGGGCTTGGGCCTGCTGAAGCAGCTGCTCATCAAAGTGCTCGCGAAAGTCATCGTAAACCTTCATCGTGTCAATTGAATCGGCTAGACCATGGTGCTGCTCTGTTTTTGCAATGCCAGCACGCTGCAAGCAGTCAAGCAAGCGGTTGTGCTGGCGTGGATAGTATACACGAGCTAAGCGCAGCACGTCCACATAATCATTGCTTAATTCAGGCAACTTGAACTTATGAGCTAAGTCATACAAAAAGTTCAGATCAAAGTTGACATTATAACCAATAATGATGTCATCACCAATGAAGTGGCGAAATTCAGTCATTGCGGCTTTGACTGGTATCCCCTTTTTAAGGAGCATCTCCTCTGTAATGCCATTAAGCTTGGTAATAAAGGCAGGCACCCGGTTAGAACGCGGGTATACGACTAGCTGGCTATATTCATCTACGATCTGGCCCTGGCGCACTTTAATTGCACCAAGTTCGGTGACATGATCGCGATAGGGATTAAGGCCAGTAGTTTCGATATCGAGCATCGTATAGTCTTGGATAAAGGCCGGGCGTTCCTGACCCTTGCCCCGAATCTTTTCTTGAGCACCGGATACATGCAAAAGGCCATTCTTGATAAAAATACTCATTGAGTCCTCTCCTGCTTTTTGCTTAAACCGTGCAGCAAAGTTTTTGTATCAGCATTCACACCAGCACTACGCCCTTGGATTTTCAAAGGCAGCATATCTTGCTTTAAGTCAGCTGCCACGTATGACCATTGCGGAAACTGCTCAACCAGATGAATGATCGGTTCCAGCAGCCGCGGGCTTGTTTGATCAACGCCTAGTTCCAAAAAGACCACCTTTTCCTCTTCGTTACCAGTTAAAAACCAACGAAAACGGGTATTAGCATCAGTCTCTGGGTAGAAATGATCACTAAGCGGCATGTGAATCTCCATTGCTTGCCCACAGACCTCGCACTTGGGCACAAGTTCATCCATTGCTGGTTGGTCTTTGGGAGCAACAATTTTTTTAACTAGTTCACGATCATCTTTAAGTCCATGGTTAACGCCACTTGAGCACTGCATCATGGTCCAATCGCCAAAGGCATTGAAAATACGCTTGTCGTTAAACCCGGCACTTTCAAAAAAATGACCAAAAGTTGAAGTTGCAATAAAATATTGTTTCTGCCCCAGCAACTGTTTAAGTTCCCTCATAGTTTGGCTAGGCTGATAAGCAAGCGAATAATGATTAATCAATTCACTCCACAAGCGCCACTGCTTGGCCCACGACTGCGACTTGAGGTCAAGGGCGGCTCCCACTGAATGCACCTTGTTTGCTTGTGCCAGCTCAGGAAAGTTCTGATCAAAAGATTCTTGACCTAGGAGGTCCAGGCCCTCTATTTGAGCCAAGCCGTTGCCGGCAACAACAATTATAACGTCAGCTGCATTGACTAATTTTTGAGCCTTAGACAAATTTTCCATTTACTTCTCTTTCTTATTTTGGTTATAACCGGTGAAGGCCACCTGGTCTTTTTCAATATCGGCCAAGAAAACATCTTTAGTATCACTGAAGCCGGCAGCTTTAGCTTGCGCATTCAGCCAGTCTTCATCTTTGTCAATTAATTCTAGAACCTCTTGGTTGACTTGGCCGTCACTAATTAATGGGAAGCGGAGGTCTTTTTCATCCTTTTTGATGACTGTTAATTGGCCATTCTTTTCAAAAATACAATTTTTGACTGCTTCAATGGAATATATCCCCTGACTGCGCAATTTGAACATCAATTCATTAGCGGATAGGCCAGCAGCTAAACAGTTATTGACCAAGATTTGACCATTTTTAATTATTTGGATCGGTTTACCATCAATTATACCGCGAACAAAGTTGCTGTGCTCACGGGCGAACTTCAAGATAAAGACAACCAAGGTCCAGACGATTAATACAAGCAAAAATTGCAGAACGGAAATATTGGCATTATAAATCACACCACCAATAATGCCACCAAGAACGTAGTTTTGGAGCTGGTCCAGGGCTGTAGTTGGCGCAATGTTGCTCTTGCCAAAAACGTTAATTTGAAAAATTAACGTTAACACACCTAAAACAAATTTAATAAAAAGTTGCGTATAATCCATACTGATTTCCTCCTAATTCTTGACGTTCACTTCATGGTTAATAACATGTGCTTTAGTCAAAGAATAACTGTTATTGTCATCATTCAAATTCAATTGATAATCGGTGTCCTTTGAATTCAGCCTAACAATAATGCCGTCGCGCAATGTTGTTGAACTAACCAGCACATCTTGATCAGACACGCCATGATCCTTAGCCACTGCCTTAATAAAGGGTGCTATTTGTTCAGTTTGCGACTTATTTACATTAGTTTGGACATATTTTTCATATTGCGTACCGACAAACAATAATAAAAAGAGCAGTGCAATAATACCTAAGTCGCGATAGCGTGTGTCGAAGCGATGGCGCAAGTACAGGACGATAAAAGCAATCATGGTTAAAGCAGCAACTGCAATTAATGCATATAAAATCGTCTTACTAGTATTTTGATTTTGTTCAATATATTTAAGCGTATAAAAATTCATAATAAGGTCTCCTCCTTTAATTATTTTACACCGAAATATCTCACCAAGGTGTTTTTTAAAATTGCGGCAGTGAAAAGAATATGGAAAATATTTTTTATTTCACCCAAAAACATTTTTCAGTAAACATCAGAATATTGTGCGCGCTGCAGTGGACAGGCTGGTTCCAGCACTTAGTTTTGTTTTCAATTATAGATGAGCTAAAATAGAAAATAAGCGTTAAACAAAGGAGAATTATATGAAAACAGGTAGCAAAATCATCACGTTAGACAACGGTTACCACCTTTGGACCAACACACAAGGGCATGGCAATATCCACCTGCTTGCCTTGCACGGCGGTCCCGGAGGCAATCATGAGTACTGGGAAGACACAGCTGACCAGCTTAAAAAGCAGGGGCTAGATGTCCAAGTAACCATGTACGACCAACTGGGCTCGCTTTATTCTGACCAGCCAGATTACTCTGACCCCCAGATTGCACAAAAGTACCTTACTTACGAATACTTCTTAGATGAAGTAGATGAGGTTCGCTCCAAGTTGGGACTGGACCACTTTTACCTGATCGGTCAAAGCTGGGGCGGACTTTTAGTCCAAGAATATGCGGTCAAATATGGCGACCACTTGAAAGGCGCCATTATTTCATCGATGGTTGACGAGATTAACGAATACGTGGATGCAGTCAACCGGCGGCGGCAGGAAGTTCTACCTCAAAGCGAGATCGACTTCATGCATGAGTGCGAGCAAAATAACGATTACGCCAACCAACGCTACCAGGACGATGTCAACATTTTAAACATCAACTTTGTCGACCGTAAACAACCCTCCAAGCTATACCACCTAAAAGACATCGGTGGCAGCAGTGTCTACCAGGCCTTTCAAGGTGATAACGAATTTGTCATCACAGGTAAGCTGAAAGAATGGCATTTCAGAAACCAGCTCAAAAATATCAAGGTGCCAACCCTGATTACCTTTGGCGAAAATGAAACGATGCCGATTTCCACAGCCAAGATTATGGAAAAAGAAATACCTAATGCTCGCTTAGTAACAACTCCTGATGGCGGACACCACCATATGGTTGATAATCCTAACGTTTATTACAAGCATTTGGCTGACTTCATCCGGCAAGTCGAAAACAACAGCTTCAAAAGCAAATAATCTACCACAGCTCCAATGTTGGAGCTGTTTTTTTTTCGTAAAAACGACAAAATTGTGATTAGACTGGAATAATATGTGCAGAATCCGCTGACATTTAAAACCATGCTATTACTAAAACCGGCAATGAATTAATATTAGTCGCTAGGCAAGAGCTTGGACCAGCTTTTGACCTTGCAAAGAACTTTATTAAATTTATTCTTTTAAAAAACTTACGAAAATTTGGTCTTTTTGTTACGATAATCAAGTTGCTCTTAAGAGCAAAAAAGTGAGAGGAGTTTTTTATGAAAAATAATCAAGCAAGGATACAGGTTAAACGCCCTTGGTTGGCAATGATGAGTATGATGATCGGGGCCTTTGTGGGCATGCTGTCCGAAACCTCATTAAATATTGCATTGCCGCAATTAATGAAGGCATTTAACATCAATTCTGGTGCTGTCCAGTGGCTTGTTACTGGCTACATGCTGGTAATAGGGGTTATTTTGCCCTTCTCAAGTTTGTTGACTAAGTGGATTTCTACACGACAATTAGTAATTATTGGTCTACTTGACTTCATCGTCGGAGCAGTTATTGCAGCCGTTGCACCTAACTTTACCGTTTTGTTAATTGGTCGAATGATTCAAGGACTGGGAACAGGGCTTATCTTGCCGTTAATGTTTACAGTTGCTATGTTGATTTTTCCACCTTACAAAATGGGAACAGCCATGGGCGTTTGTGCCCTAGTTATCATGCTGGCACCAGCAATTGGACCGACTGTCACTGGCATTATTCTGGGCAAGTTATCTTGGAACTGGATCTTTTGGTTCTTTATTCCATTCCTAGTAATTGCTTTGGTTTGCGCAATTGTAGGACTTCCAAACACTGGTAAAATCACCAGACCAAAAGTGGACCTTCTTTCGTTGATTGAGTCTGTCGTTGGATTTTCAAGTTTAGTAATGGGCGTAAGTTTTGCCTCAAATATGGGCTGGACTTCCCCAACTGTTTTAATAATGTTGGTAGTTGGCATTGTGGTGTTAGTTTTGTACGCACATCGTCAATTGCACTTAGAACAACCAATCATCAATCTTCATGTCTTTAAAAAGACTGCCTTTGCCCAAGGTGCACTTTGCGTCATGTTGGACTTTGCAATTATTTTGTCAGCAATGTACTTGTTGCCCCAATACCTGCAAAAAGGCTTGTTACTACCTGTTGCCTTGACAGGCATGATTATGTTGCCAGGTGGTATTATCAACGCAGCTGTTTCAGCCTTTGCAGGACGTTTGTTCGATTCTATGGGTGCTAAAAGGCCCGCTGTGACAGGATTTGCTATTGCTATTATTAGTACCCTGATGTTGATCTTTTCACACAGCAACTCGCCAATTGCTTATGTGATTGCAGCCCATATTATTTTGATGATTGGTTGCCCGCTAGCGATGTCACCTGCACAAACCCACGCCTTAAACTCGCTTCAGGGAGCAGAGTCAGCTGACGGCAGTACCATTTTAAATACTATGCAACAAATTATCGGTGCTGTGGCAACTGCACTTTCAACTAGCTTTTTAAGTCTAGGCCAAAGTGCCTATCAAGGAACTAACAAGGCTGCCCAATTTACCAATGGCGTACATTACGGCTTATACTTTCCTCTTGCTTTAGCAATCCTTGGTCTGCTTATTGCATTCACATTGAAGCCAGAGCATTCTACTGACGCACATTAGTGGTTTAATTGCATGAACTTTTAAAATTGTATGACAATTCAGCACAAAAGTTTACTAGCATACCCTAAAATAAAAATGGAGCTTTCTACAAAATGTAGGAGCTCCATTTTTTCTTGCTAATCAAAAACATATCTATCTTAGATATTAGCAATTGTGTCCGACCTAATCTAATAATCGCCTCTACCACTTAGATGTGTTTGTGGTGCTATTCAAGTTGCCGGTATGTGTCTTACAGCCGCCTTGATCGGCGACCGCGTAGCCTTTTTCAAACAAGTGTAAGGCGATTGCTATTTACTCTGCAGCTTCAAGAATATATTCTGCTGGTCAGTCACAGCCTAGCCACACGACTTGATCCTAGTATCAAGACCAAGAGGCATATTCTTTGTTGCTTTTGCCATCTTTTCTTCTTTAAATATGACATTTTCACTCTGCAAAAACAGCCAAAGCTGGTAGCAATAGTTTGATTATCAATTAAATTCTTTAGCAGCTTTTTCTTTGATTGTGTCAGCCGAATGTTGTAATTTCTCTTTTTCATCATCAGTCAACGCCAAATCAATGGTCTGAATGATGCCATCGCGTCCAACAATTGCTGGGTATGACAGGTAAGTACCATACTCATCCCGGTAATTGGAGACAGGCATCTGAGTATGGGCATCGCTTAAAACAACTTCAAGCAGACGCGTTGCAGCTGCAGCAATAGCGTAATTGGTATATTGCTTACCCTTATATACAGTTTGCCCGCCAAACTTGATCTCTTCGTTTAAGTCTTCTAGCTTCCAGGGCTTATTTTGGGCCAGTTCAGTAATTGGCTGTTCCAAAACCTTAACAGTGGACCAAGCTGTAAATTGCGAGTTGCCGTGCTCACCCAGGTTGAAGCCTTGAACCGAGCGCGGATCAACCCCCAATCGCTTGCCCACTGCTCGCTTCATCCTAGCTGTATCGAGCAACGTACCAGTACCAAGCACGTGCTTTTTGGGCAGGCCCGTCAACTCTTGGTACATGCTGGTAATGACATCAACTGGGTTGGTAATAGCAATGATGATGCCGTCAAAGCCGCTTTTTTTAATTGCTGCGGCAATCTGGCCGATCCGCTCCTTGTTATAACGCAATTCGGCAAAGCGATCACCACCTGCCTCCAAGGCAATATTGCCAAAGGCAGAAATGATGACGTCTGCATCCTCTAGGGCTGCATAATCATTAGTAACAATATTGGTATAATGGTTGAGGTTGGCCATTGCATCTTCAAAATCAAGCGCGTCCGAAGCAAGTTTTGCCTCATCTACATCAATTAACACCAAATCGTCTACTAGTCCGGAAATAACTAACTGGTGTGCCACCGTACTGCCAACATGACCGTCACCAATAATACCTACTTTATGACTCATTATATTTCCTCCTGCTTGTAAAAATAAGGAATGTTTACCAAAATTATATACTCTAATTGTAATCAATACTCATAAAAATAAAAATATTCTTAAATTATTTAGATAAAAAATTAATCATTTAATGGTTGACTAATATAATCCTAGACGTGCTTTTTTATAGCATGCAGTCTTATACTATAGTTAGGAGGTATTACATTATGAAACAAATTAAAATTGGCAAGACAAACTTTACTGGTTCTGCTATTGCGCTGGGAATTATGCGCATGAATAAGTTGACTGTTGATGCGGCCGTCAAGGCACTAGAAACAGCTCACGACGTTGGCATCAACTATATCGATTCAGCCGACATTTATGGTCACGGCAAGTCTGAAGAGGTTTTTGGTGAAGCCCTGAAGCAATCTGGTTTAAAGCGGGAGGACTTCTATATTCAATCAAAAACTGGAATCTTTGAAGAGCCAACTTTGAACTACAAGACAACCCGCTACGATTTTTCAAAAAAGCACATTCTTAGTGCCATAGACGGAATCCTCTCCCGGATGAAAATAGATTATCTGGACAGCCTATTGCTGCACCGGCCAGATGCCCTAATGGACCCAGCTGAAATCGGTGCCGCTTTTGACGAATTACAGGCAGCAGGCAAGGTACGCCACTTTGGTGTATCAAACTTTAACCCCAGACAAGTTGACTTGCTGCAAAACGGGATTAGTCAAAGGCTGCTAATCAACCAGTTGCAGTTTAGCGTGATGCATACTGGCCCCATCGACTTCAATATCCATACCAACATGACTGATGACCGCAGCATTGACCATGACCGCGGTATTCTGGATTACTCCCAGTTGCACAACATGACCGTCCAAGCCTGGTCCCCATTCCAATACGGACAGATTGAAGGCAACTTCATCGGTAACCCCAAGTTTCCAGAAGTCAACGCCGCCCTGCAAAAATTAGCTGATGGAAAAGGCGTATCCAAGAACGCGATTGCAGCAGCTTGGATTTTGCGTCATCCTGCTAAGATTCAAGTTATCATCGGCACCATGACACCTGACCATATTATTGATAGTGCCAAGGGCGCCGACATTGATCTAACGGCCCAAGACTGGTATGACATTTACCTGGCTGCTGGCAACGATCTGCCTTAACCAACTTGCCAAGTTAAAAGCCCCAGTGAAAATTCACTGGGACTTTTTGTGTGCTCTTAGTCAGACAAGTTACAAATCTTATTACCTGGTCTGTTTTCTAGCATAACTATTGGGAATATTTAATTTTTTGCGGTACTTGGTAACTACGCGCCGACTTAACTTGATGCCACGTTCAGCAAAAATTTCCACCAGTTGCTGATCACTAAGTGGTGTCTTAACATCTTCCTGCTTAATCAACTGGTCCAAATCATATTCAATCCGTGCCTGGGACAAGTCGCCTGTCACTTGCCGCGGAAAAAGCATCTTTAAAGTAAAGACCTTATTTTGACTCTGAATATACTTATCCTTGATTGCTCGGCTAATTGTGCTAGGTGCAAGATCCAGCGCCTTGGCTGTTTCTTTTAAGCCTAACGGCTTCAAGTCCTGCTTTTTCAGCGTCATTAAGAAGTCGTGCTGGAACTGGCCAACATATTTACCAAGGCGCAGAATTGTTCGTTGCCGTTGTTCAATCGCGTTTTTCATTTCTAGGTAGTGCTGACGCTGTTCAGAAAAATACTTGCCTTGCTCTGATTGCTCCTTCAGCTCACTAAAAGTATGCTCATCAAATATTAAGTCTGGTATTTGCGTTTGAAAGATCTCAACTGTCAACTTGCCATCTTCAACCTTGTAAATCAAGTCAGGCAACAGGTATTGGGTATTATCGGCGACAACATACTCACTAGCTGGGGTTGGGTCCAGGGTTTGGATGCTGGCCAGCGCTTGGGTCAATTCTTGGCTTGAAAATTGTGACTTTGACCATTGCTGAGGATCGGCCAACATTTCAAGCTGACCTGCACGCAAAATCTGCATCGCTACTGGGTCAAAATCGGTTTTTGCTTGAGCTTGCAATAACAAACACTCATTTAAATTAGCAGCACCAACACCGCAGGGATCAAGACTTTGAAGCAGGCTTTGCGCATGATCCAAGTCAGCTAAAGAAAATTCTGTTCGCCCAGCAATCTGTTTTTTTTCAGCACGCAAGTAACCATCCTGATCCAGATTGAAAATCAAAGTTTTGACCGCTTTTTGTTCTTTAGCGGACCACTTGCTCAACCCCACCTGAGCCAGCAAGTGGTCTACTAAATTTTCGCCTTCCGGTGCACTAATCCATTCCAGATTTTGCAATTCTTTTTTGGGTTCGCGCAAGGAAACAAAGGGATTGCTTTCACTCAAGTCCTTCATTGCACTAACTAAGTCATGAGTGCTGTAGGAGAGAACCGTTAGATTTTGCTTTAATTTTGGCGACAGAAAAAGCCGGGTAACTAATTGCTCTTGCGGTTTTAATACCAACTGTTGCGACTGTACCATCGGCTCGTTCTCCTTACTCTTATTATAATTATTACCAACTTTAGCGTGGACGTAAATCTTCTAGAGATGGCAGATCCTTTCTTATGCCTGCTGGCTTACTACCATACCAATACGCCACCGAAGAAAGATCATCACTTCGTTCAAACAAGCTTACATCATCATTTCCAATTTGTTGCAAGGCAACATGAATATTGTCCTTAAATGAAATTGGATCAACTAAATGCCATCGATATAGAGCATTTTGTGGTAGCCCGTCATTTCCAAAGGCATGGGGTGAATTTGGTTTACCTGTACTAAAGTGCTCCCTTGAATGATCTACATTGCTGTGATACGGAAATCCAAGATAGGGAGTACAAAAAGTGGCGGGATAAGTTGTTCCATCTTCATTATACTTGTGAAAAGCCCAAGCTCCACCAAAATAGTCTTCCATTCCAGTTGATGTAATTGTTGGATATTCTTGGTCTCCGTCAAGGTAAAATTTAAATTCACCTTCACCCCACCAATAGCGTTCTAAAGCTGTTAGCGCAACAAAAGTACCTACATAGTAACCATAATCATCTACTTGTGGTAGTACAACATAATCATGTTGCAATTTTGTTTGCCTTTCTCTATTCCAATAAGCATGGAAGTATAATTCATCCGCTAAATCAGTTTTTTCATGCAATTCATAATTAATTGTATAGAAAAATGAACGTATATCTTGTCTGAATAGGTTAGTAATTGTAATTTTTGCAGCTTTTTTAAACGGCATTTCGAAGTATGAATTCATTCCACCTGTTGGCGCCACTACTATTGGAGTGGAATCAACATCATAACGTTCGCCAAACCCATTACAAAAGAAATCTCCTAGCGGACAGTTAACAGCAGGTATCGAACTTCCATCCCAGTAAATGCGTAAAATGGTATTGCGCATTACAAAACTACCTTTTTCTGTATGATCTCGGATGGTAAACCACAGGTGCTTTAGAACTCCTGCTCCTTTAATATCAGCAATTGTAACTTCTTTATTCTGGGGTAAAGTGATACTTGCTTTCCCTTTGCGCGAAGGCCCTAACCCGCTTGCTAGTGTAGCTGCTTTGCCTTTTTCTCCAGTTGGATTTTCTGGTGTTATCGCCCTAGTCCTAAACGAAGAAAATTTTGTTAGATTACTAAACATTCTGTCTTGCCTCACTATTAATTTGAACACGTATTTTTGTATTTAAGAATTCCTTTTTGGCAACTCGACAGCCCTGTGGTTGAAATTTAACCAAGATTTTTTTGGGCTCCGAACCCCGTATTCTTATCGTAATACTTGAATTTTCTTTAGCTTTTTGATATTTAATATCAGCCCTCATTCCATTAGTCAATGGAAAATCACACCAATTAAAGTTAGGAACGACTTCTAATGGTTTAATATTTAAAATGTTTTTTTGAGAATCAAAGTCTATCCCCATAACATTTTTAATCATCAATACACTAAATGTACCATCACTCCAACCACATTTACCACAATGGTTAAAACGCATGACGTCTTTACCACTATTGCCAACTTCATATGGCCACCACCACCAGCTGCCATCTAAATCAGCTAGCTTGAAAAGCAAATCAATTCGTTGCTTAAATTTATCCTCTCGGTCAACAGTTCCCATAAATGTTGTTATATATCCTGGAAACGTTGCTTCTGCTTGATTCCCCCAAGAAATCCCTTTACTCAAGGAACTATAACTCGGATTATTATTACTTGCGGCAAATTTTAAGGTATTAAGATAGTGGCTTTCAAGAACATCATTGAAACCATAAAAAGGCGCCAACGTTGTATCTGATTCTTCACCGTCATGAAATTTCAACGTAATTTGATGATTCTGGTTAACTCTGGTTAAGAAGTCTAATCCTTGTTTAGACAGCCCTTGCTCATATTGATGAGCATCTACCGTTGTCTTCTTAGTATCAGGATTAACCCCTTCATCATATTTCTTATTACCCTGTTTGTCTTTAATCAAGACATATTGCTCGATTTTTTCTTTTATTTCATCAGCAGTTTTTTCATAGAAAATGGCATTTTCTGGTTCATTCAAAACTTGACGATAAATCCTGGCAACACCTGAAATAGCTGTCCAAAAAGTGATCTGTGTTCCAGTATGAAAGTCTCCCAGTGCAATGCCATCAGAAACCCACTGTGATTTGACCAGCCCATATGTTTTATCACGATGAACAATCAAATAGTTAACTACATACAAGACATGTTCCCACAATTGGAGGTTATTTTGAATAAATGCAATATCATTTGTTTGTTCAAGGTATAGTGCTAATAAAATTGTACTGTTCAGAGAATTTTCAACAGAATGCTGCACACCACCTTTGAACTTATCACCTTTCGGTTTAATTTCATATTTTGAAAACCAAAGAATAACTTGTTTAGCTAGATCATGGTCAAAATAAATGGCTGGCAAGCTAGCATAATACATATCACGCAACCACGTACGATTAACTACTGGACTCGACCCCCAATTTGCTCCTACAACGGTTCCATTGGTTGAACGTGAGATGCTATTCAACGCACTATCAGATTTTCTAATAATTAATGCTGCTAGTTTGGGATTGTCAGGTATATTAAGTTGCCCATATTTTTGTACCACATGCTGATATGAAGAAATAATAATATTGTTCATTTCTGCTTGAGATACATTAAAAACAGCATTAGGATCAGTCAAAGTTACCCAGCCACTACCACTTTTTAAATTGCGTTCATTATAACTATAATTAAATTCAACATTATGTCGATCCGAATACTTTGCATTATAGCATCGCGGAAAAATCAATTTAGCATCAGAACTATTTTTGCTAATGTCGCAAATTTGTAATAAACCGCTGATTGCTTTTCCAGATTCCAAATAAATAGGCAAAAACAACTGTAAAATTTTCACTCCAGAATAATAGTGAACAAACCTAGGGATCAAGTTAAACAACAAATCGTATTCAATTCTATGATCTTGCTTTGCAAGCACAGACTTTTTGCCAGCTATTTGAACCTCAATTCCAATATTTTTTTCTTGAACGAATCCATTAGAAACCCATGTGCCTGGCTTATCTTCAGTGTAATATGAATCCCTGAAGAAATTAAGATTTTTAACCAATCCTTTTTCATCTAAACTGGCTAGCATGTATTGATTGCTAACCTCGATTGAAAAATCCTGGCTTGGAAATAAATGCCCATAATAGCTGCTTTTATTCGTTGTAACTTGCTTTTCAGGCGTAGTTATTACATTGAAGAAAGGGTTTGGTGGAGTTTCCCAGCCTGTTTCTATAATATCTTGAATTCCCTTATTCATATTAAACTATTCCAATTAGCGAAGCTAAAACTGATAAAACCACAATTGCAAAAATCAAGCTGATCACACCAATCTTTTTATCTTTCAGAAGCTTATAGCAAACTAAAGTAATAGTCACTGGTAACAGTCCTTGAAATATTTGATCAAGGACTGACTGTACATCCATGATTGTTTTACCGCCCATAGTCCACTTAATTGTAGTTTTGAATACAACCATTTGGACGGTCATGGCACCGACCATAACTAAGCCTAGAATACTAGCTGCTTTGGTTAGCACATTCATTAAACCATTTTCATAAAGTTTTTTAACATAACTAGAACCTAGCGCATAACCTAAGAATCCTCCATAATATCGGATAACGTAGTTAGGAATATTGAACATAATCAAGAAAATAATTGGTGCTAAGAAGTTGCCGTTGCGGGCAAAATTGATGGCTAAGGCAGCACACACTGCACGCCAAACGCCCCAAAAAAGTGAATCACCAATACCAGCTAATGGCCCCATTAAACTAGTTTTAACAGCATTAATCGAATCTGCGTTAAAATCAGGTTCTTTACTGTTTTCTTTTTCCATGGAAGCTGCAATTCCCATAACAAAAGTTGACATTGGAACAGTTGTACTAAAGTATGAAGTTTCTCTTTCTAAAGCTTCTCTTCTTCCTGCTTCATTATGTTTATAAAATTTGTTGATAAACGGCATTAATGAGAAGCAAAAACCGCCACCTCCCATCAAAACAGGATTGACAGAAATGTACATGGTTGATGAACGCCAAAACATACTGCGAATCATTTTCTTCTCATCTTTTGATAAATCTTGTGTCAATTTCATGCGAAAAAATCCTCCTCTTCTTGATTAAAGGTTTTATTTTCATTCACTTGAGTTTTACCACCAGCTTCTTCTGTCACTGGCTTATTCTTAACTATTTTAATTTCACTCATATCACGCTGAGCAACGGCTATAGCAACGATTGCGGCAATAACTGCAATTGCCATTAGCGGTAACTTCAGGTAAGCCATTAGAACTATCCCTAAAAAGTAGTATTGAGCTAATTTGTTGTCCCATAATAATAGAAGTAGCATTGCCATTCCTACAGCTGGTAGTAAATTACCTGCCACAGTCAGACCATTCATAATCGATTTAGGAATTGCTTGTAAGGCGACTTGTACAGCTTTTGAACCAAATAAAACTGCAAAAAATGGAATAAGTGAATACAAACCATAATGTAAAAACCAAAGTCCAAAGTGAAGGCCAACCATTTTCTTGTCTTCACCTTTTTTAGCCAATTTGGCAAAAAGTGGCGCAAAAGGTCCAACTACAAAAGAAAGAATCATATTTAAAGATTGTAGTCCCAAAACTGCAAGTGGAAAGGCCAAAGTGATATTAGCACCCATGTTACCTGACTGAATTGTAAAAACAGTTGCTAAAGCTGCAGCCAATGCTGGTTCAGCCGTACTAGAAATTCCAATATTGACGACCCCCATGAAAATCGTCTCTACTGACGCACCGACAAGTAAACCAGTATTAACATCTCCCAATAAAAAGCCAAGTAATGGTGCAACAACAATTGGTCGACTTAGCATTGCATTCCCAAAGAACTCATGACCAGCCGTGCCAACAAAGACTGCAATTGCAGTCATCAAAGCATCATAAAACATTATTTACCTCCTACTTTTCTATTTTTTTCAAGACATCTTTACCCAAATGTTTTTCCATATTAGGCGTGCCTTGAAAATAAGTATTAGGGAACTCTGCCACTAATTTCTTTAAATTTTCAATCTCACCGGGGGATAAGCGAACCTCCTTGGTGAGAGTTATTTCATCACCTTTGGCATCCATCTTACCAGCATTCCCAATGTTGACTCGTTCTGGCTTTTCATTGACCTTTTCAGCAATTACCAGAGCATCTTCAACTGTTGTAGTTATTACCAATAACCTCATATTTTTCGATCGCTCATCATTTAACAATTCTATTGCATTATCAACTTTTAAAATAATTGTTTTAAGGTCTGAAGGGGCTGCCATTTTAAGCATCATCTTCTGCATATCATCAGATGCCGCCTTATCATTAGCTACTACTATTCCCTGTAATTTTAATGCCTTACTCCACGACATTGAGATTTGTCCATGAATTAGTCTTTCATCAACCCTTAGTGCTGCAATCATTTTCTTCCTCCTTATCCAAAGAAATCAGCTTCCTGATCTTCTGTGTTATTACTATCATCTAGCTGAAAAAGTTCAACCTGGCTTTGATCAATCAGCTCTTGCAAGTGCTCCTTTGTTAATGGCTCACAATCAAGCAAAACAGCCATTACCACTGCAAGGTTAGTTTGAGTGACAACAAAGAGATCTTTTTCCTTAGCAGCCTGCAGAACTACTTTTTGGTTAACACTGCCTCCTCGTAAGTCGGTAAAGATTACGGCTGGTCGCTTTGCCTGCTTAATAAAAGCTGTAATTTGACTGGTATAGTCAGTCTTATCAACATAGGCGTCAATTATCTGAATCTTATCTCCCATTCCAGTTAAAATTTCTATTGAGCTCTTTAGGCCACTGGCAAAATGCCCGTGACTAGCAATTAGTATGTCTGTCATCCCGTCACTCCTTTTTCATTTTCACTTACTTAAAAGCAAAAGTAGTGCCAAGTCTAGGAAGATTGATCTATCAGCAATAAAAAAGAAGTGTTTAATAATTTAAACACTTCTTTTGGACTGCTAGATAAACTGTTTAAACAATTCATATAACAGCGACATTTCATAGGTTGACACCTTAATATTATATTTAATTTCAATAGGTTGAAAAATACTGCGTGTGATTTTGAAAAAGTTCTTTTCTTTTTCTGTCTTGGGTTCAACCTCAACGTTCGTGGTGTTGTGCATCATTGTTCGTTCAATCATTAGTGCAATGTGCATATAAAGGTTAAGCTTAACTTTACCGTCCAGTTTTAACTTGTAAAAGTCCTCATACTTTTGATTAATTGTCTCCACTTCAGCTAGGACAACATCGGGATTCAAGAAACTTAAGCGTTCTGAAATGCCTTCTTTAGAAAAGAAACGCAACAATTGTTTATTAAATTCTAGCAACTGATCAGCTGACAAGTATGGTTGCAGCCAGTGACGCAATTTGTTTTCTCCACTAACGTCTAAGACATCATAAAGATTCAGATGATTAAATTTTACTGGCTCAGTAAGGTCAATAGTAGTTAAGACAAATAAAGTTTGGTTGAAGTAGGACCATTTCTTTTGCGATATTTTTTCTTTTAATTCACTGTAGCCAAGTGGTATGACTTTGATCTTGGCTGGAACATATTGCCGAATAATATCACTGATTTTTTCAGCAATTCCCAGTCCCGAAATGCACGAAACCAAAATATTCAATGCTTGCGAAAAACCTTCATAATATTTGACACTAATTTGGTAATCCTGGTCAGCCTTTTCAGCAATTTCCTTAAAAGGAGTATTTTGTTTCATTTTCAAAGCTAGGTCAAGCGCTGTTAAAGTCGTTAAATTATTGACAACAAGCAGGTCTCCATCTAGTTGCGGGCTAATCTGGGTATATAACTGACTTAGTGATCCCATGTCAACCATTAAAATAAAGCCATTAGTAGTATTAAAGCTTGAAATCAACTTGTTAGTTTCCCTAGTGATCGTCGAAATATCTGCTTCAATAGGCATATCAATTGCATCAAACACATAATTACCGCAAAGTGAATTAATAACTGCTTGAATACTTGTAGCAGTGCTTTCGCCATGAGCGACCATTAACCCCCGAAGCTGAATTTTTTCATCAACGTGGTCACTTAAAAGAATAGCTAATAAGAATGGTAATTGATTGTGGCTCCTTTTATCCAAAACCGGTAAGTTTTCATAGAATTTTTGGGCCACATGCAGTGAGCGTGGCAAGTGACTAGCAACTATTTCTCGCAATTTATTGGAATCACCTTGTTGTTGATAATGCTGCTCATACAAGATATAAACGATTGCTTCTAAATAGTCAGCCTTACCCAAACCGTACTGCTTTTGAACCACCCTTTCAAAGAGTGCCCGGTGCTGCAAATGCATACCAGTTGCCATGGTATTGGGACTAATAAACTTGTTAATTGCCTGAATTTCTAACCGGCAATTGTTTAAATTAGTTGACGAATAGTGGCCAATCAGTTTCTCAATAGCAGATTCTATCTTGGTTAAGCGGTGGCCAAACTTAAAATCTGCTGAAATCGTTAATTCTTCATTGGGATCAACTTTAATTGCGCCATAGTTCTTAAACTGAGGAAGCTTCTCTAAGTCAAGATTGTTAAGCGTCAAAGCAATTTCACCTTTGGCACCCTCATTATGATAAGCAGATGCACAAGAGACCTTAATAACATTCTTCAAGTAACCGATATTTCCGCCATGATTAAGCTGCAATAAAGCCGATGTAACCGCCTCATTGGCAACAATTGCCTTACCAATTTTTTGTGCTTCATGATAAAACAAAGTACTTAAAAGTTCTAATCGCTCATCTACTGGTCGATCAAGGTAGTCAGGCAAACTAACGCGAATAGGAATTCTACGTAAAAAGGTAGGCAAGAGGACTGCTTCAGGATCTTCGGTGGTCGCCATCACTAAATGCACTTCAGCCTTATTAGGATGAACATTGTCACCCATCTTATAAAAGTGGCCGGAGTCAATAAAACTAAATAGTTTCTCTTGGTTTTCACTGCTCAAGCGGTGCACTTCATCCAAAAAGAGGTATCCTCCATCAGCTTCTTTTAAAAGGCCATCCCGGTCTATATCAGCGCCAGTGAAAGCACCCTTAACGTGACCAAAGAGCATACTGGAAATTAATTCTGGATTATTGGCATAATTGGCACAATTTAAGACGATATAGGGTGCATCTTGCTTAATAGCCCCCACTTCTTTGGCATAAGCATATATTTTGTTAGCCAAAAAGCTCTTGCCGACACCAGAATTACCCGTTATTAATATATTTAACCCATCTGGTGGATAAGTGGCGGCTGAGCTGACCTGTTCGACCACCTTTTTTAAAGAACCTTGACTACCAATGAAATTAGCAAAGGCAGTTTTGTCTTTTTTAGTAGACGAAATTTTTTTCCACTTAATGGGGCGCTCTTTGATCTTTGAGACTTTGTTTTCCTTGGCTAACTGATTAAGATAGTGGCTGACCACCGACCGAGACAAATTCAATGCATGAGCTATTTCACTAGTATTAACAGCTTCCCCATCAGTCAATGCTTCTACTTGCTTTAAAACTCTGCCTTTAGCATCATTCATATCAATCACCCTTCAATTATACTATTTCTAATTATAACCAATTATTAGAGCGCTTTCTATCTCTTACTTCCTACACTTAATCAAGAAGATAATATTGTAAGGATATGGCCAACTATTTTTAGTAGCAGCCGAATGCATACCAGGTGCTTCATTGCTAGGCTTTTACCACAATATTATGTACAAACCAATCAGCCAAAAATTAAATTAATCCTTGACACTTCCTTTTTTATCTTTTATACTTCTTTCATAAAGGTTGGAGGTAAGTTCTCATGAAACAAAATTTGAAACATGACTTACAACTGAATAATTATTATCTTAGCTACTATAGATAAGGTTTGGATTCATCTAGTTGAATTCAAACTGACGCAAGTTTGAATTTATCTATGATGGCTAAGCCCTTTTTAGTGCGACAGGCCACATAGCTTTCTAAGTGGCTGAAGCGCTAATGATTGATTTCCTTGGATAACTCTTGTTGTGCCCACTTAAAGTAAGTGGGTATTTTTTTATGGAGGCATGGAAATGCAAATCAAAAAGTTAGTTACCGGAATTAGTTTGGCTGGATTGTTGCTCTTAGGCGGTTGCAGCAATAAAAAGGCAGACAACAACACTACCGTCAAGCACGTTGGCATCTTGCAAGTAGTCCAACACCCGTCTTTAGACAAGGCTTACAAGGGCTTCAAAGAAGGGCTTAAAGAAGGTGGCTACACTGAGGGCAAGAATCTGAAGATCGACTACCAAAATGCTCAGAATAACCAAGACAACTTGAAGAGCATGAGCGAAAAGCTGGTCAATGAAAAATCCGACTTAATTTTGGGTGTTGCTACTCCAGCGGCTCAAAGCGTGGCTAATGCTACCCAAGACATCCCGATCGTAGTTACCGCCGTGACCGACCTTAAGGCCGCTAAGCTGGTCAAGTCTAATAGCAAGCCGGGCACCAATGTTACTGGAACGACCGACATGGTATCTATTAAGAAACAAATTGACTTGCTCTTGTCAATAGTACCCAAAGCCAAAACCATTGGCATCATGTACAATGCAGGCGAATCAAATTCAAAAATTCAGGCTGACATGGCCATTGCTGTATTGAAAAAGGCTGGTGTCAAGGCAGTAGTCAAGACGGCTAATTCCACCAACGATGTGCAGCAAGTTACTGAAACACTAGCTGGCAAAGTCGACGGTATTTTTGTACCGACCGACAACACCTTTGATTCGGCTGCTTCTGTAGTTGGCAAAGTGGTCAAGGAGAAGAAGGTGCCACTGGTTGCTGCTTCAATTGACCAAGTAAAGACGGGTGGGCTTGCGTCGATTGGGATTGACTACGAACTTTTGGGCAGGCAGACTGGCAAGATGTCTGCCAAAATTTTAGCTGGCAAGGCTAAGCCACAAGATATGCCAGTTGAAAAGGCCAAGGATATGAAACTAGTTGTTAATAAGGACATGGCCAAGGCTCTTGGTATTGATCCCAAGTCAATCAAGGCACCTAAGTGAGACATGCGCTAATTTAATAGCCTATTATCAACTATTCAGCATTTAAGTAATCTTTTGCTTGACTTTCAATTTTTATTATTTTATAATTTTCTCATTGAGGTTGGAGGTAAGTTCTCATGAAGAATAATTTGAAGCAAAACTTACAACTGAATAACCGTTTTTACTTTAGCTATTTTAGATAGTGTTTGAGTTCATCTAGGTGAATTCAAACAAGACGCAAGTTTGAATTCATCTATGATGGCTAAAGACCCTTAAAATACGGTTGGCCACATAGCTTTCTAAGTGGTTAACCGTATGCGATTACTTAATATTAAGATAATTATGTAGTACCCACTTGGAAGTAAGTGGGTACTTTTTATTTTTAACTGTTTCAGAATATATGGAGGAAACACGATGCATATTCGCAAATTAGTTACTGGTGTAGGCATTACTATCGCCGGATTGCTGCTATTAACAGGATGCAGCAACAAGCAAGATAACTCTAAAAAAGTCAAGCACGTTGGGGTCTTGCAGGTAGTCCAGCACCCATCTTTAGACAAGGCTTATAAGGGCTTCAAAGAAGGGCTAAAGGATGGTGGCTACGTTGAAGGCAAGAGCCTGAAAATTGACTACCAAAATGCTCAAAATAGTCAGGACAATCTGAAAAGCATGAGCGAAAAGCTAGTCAACGAGAAGTCTAACTTGATTTTAGGAATTGGTACGCCGGCAGCCCAGAGTGTGGCCAACACGACCCAAGACATCCCGATTGCTGTTACCGCAGTGACTGATCTGAAGGCAGCCAAGTTGGTCAAGTCTGACGCTAACCCTGGACGCAACGTCACGGGTACAACCGATATGGTGTCAATCGACCAGCAAATCAACCTGCTCTTGTCAGTTGTGCCTAAGGCTAAGGCAATCGGCGTGATGTATAATGCTGGTGAAGCCAATTCTAAAATCCAAGCTGACATGGCCATTGCTGCATTAAAGAAGGCAGGCGTCAAGGTCGTGGTCAAAACTGCCAACAGCACTAATGACGTGCAACAAGTCACTGAAACCTTGGCCGGAAAGGTGCAAGGAATTTACGTTCCAACCGACAACACCTTTGCTTCTGCTGCCGCTGTCATTGGCAAGGTAGTTAAAGAAAAAAAGATCCCCTTAGTTGCCGGAGCTGTTGACCAAGTAAAAAGTGGTGGTCTAGCAACGGTTGGAATTGATTATGAAGCGTTGGGTCGCCAGACTGGTAAAATGGCCGCCAAGATTTTGGACGGTAAAGCCAAGCCACAAGACATGCCAGTTGAAAAGGCAGATAAAATGCAACTAGTAGTCAACAAAGACATGGCCAAGGCTTTAGGGATTGATCCAAAGTCAATCAAAGCACCTAAGTAGATTTAGAAAGGGCGTAAATATAAATTATGCTAAGTACTTTTTGGGAATTATTTCTTTCAGCCTCCTCGCAGGGCTTACTTTGGTCAGTGATGGCTATCGGCGTTTATTTAACTTTTCGAATTTTAGATATAGCTGATATGACCGCTGAAGGCAGCTTTCCCTTAGGCGGGGCTATTGCCACCATGTGCCTAATCAAGGGTGTTAACCCGATCTTGGCAACAATTGCTGCCTTTGGTGGAGGATTGCTGGCTGGCCTGGTCACTGGTCTGCTCAATGCAAAATTGCGCATCCCCTCCCTCTTAGCCGGGATCATCACTATGACGGGACTCTATTCCATTACTTCCCGCGTAATGCAGAATGCGGCTAACGTGTCGCTGCTGGGCAAGGATACCATTTTTACCATCGCGCAAAATTGGGGCCTTTCACGTAATAATGCTGTTATCGTCATGGGGTTAATTATTGTCCTAGTGGTAATTGGCTTGCTAGTTGGCTTCTTCCGGACCGAAATTGGCCTGGCCATGCGGGCTACAGGTGATAATCCGGAGATGAGTGCTGCCAACGGTATTAAAACCCAGGGCATGAAAATTTTAGGGTACATGATTTCCAATGGCTGCATTGCCTTGGCTGGCGCTCTTTTAGCCCAGAACAATGGCTTTGCTGACTTAAACTCTGGTGTTGGAACAATCGTGATTGGTCTGGCTTCAATTATTATTGCCGAAGTTCTCGTGCGTAATTTACCAGTCGGAGCACGACTGCTTACTTTAGTAGCCGGAGCAATTATCTACCGGCTGATCTTGGCCCTTGTCTTCCAGATGAATGTCGAACCATCCGACGCCAAGCTGGCTTCGGCCTTAGTCTTAGTTGTTTGCCTGGCCCTACCTAATTTTCATCTGCCACGTAACCTTAAAGGAGGAAGCAAAAATGCACCAAGTACTAAAGATTAAGAATTTGCACCAAACCTTTGAGCGCGGTACCGTTAATGAAAATCGGGTCTTGCGCGGGGTTGACTTAACCCTAGCTGCCGGCGACTTTGTGACTATTATTGGCAGCAACGGGGCTGGTAAGTCAACACTATTAAACAGTATTGCTGGTACCCTGCCAATTCAAGAAGGTCAAATCATTCTCAATGGCCAAGATATCAGCAAGTTGCCCGTGACCAAGCGCGCTAAAAATATTAGTCGGGTCTTTCAGGATCCCAAGATGGGAACTGCTGTTAGACTGACTGTCGAAGAAAACTTGGCTTTGGCAATGAAACGGGGCAAACGGCGCGGCTTTCGGGCAGGAGTAAAGCGCCAAGATCGTGAATTTTTTAAGAAGCAACTAGCCCAACTTGATCTAAATCTTGAAAATCGCCTAGAAACAGAAATCGGCTTGCTTTCAGGTGGTCAGCGCCAAGCCATAACCTTGCTTATGGCCACGCTCCAGCGACCTGACCTGATTTTGCTAGATGAGCACACTGCGGCTCTAGATCCGCAAACTTCAATCACTGTTATGCAGCTGACGGAAAAGCTAATCAGCGAGCAAAAGCTGACTGCCTTCATGGTCACCCACAACATGGAAGATGCCATCCGCTATGGCAATCGGCTAATCATGCTCCACCAGGGCCGCGTCGCCTTGGATTTAGCTGGCGCAGAAAAGCGGAGCTTAACTGTAACCAAGCTAATGGAACTCTTCCAAAAGCAAGTTGGTAATGGCTTAAAGGATGATGTATTGCTATTAGGTTAAAAAATAATAAAAAAGTCTGAAGAAATTTCTTCAGACTTTTTTTGTTCTTTTATTAATGTATCTGCTTTTAAACTGTCACCCGCAAAACATCGCTATCATGTTCTGTATTTCCTGCATGTAACAGGTCTACTTCTCGGTAATCCTTCGAGTTAGTAACAATTACCACAGTAGAAAGGTCATAACCAGCTTTTTCAATTGCAGCTATATCAAAATGAAGTAATTTTTGTCCCTTTTTGACTGGGTCACCTTGTTTAACAAAACTTTCAAAGTACTTCCCATTGAGTTTAACTGTGTCAATTCCAATATGAATCATTAGCTGGGCGCCCTTGTTAGAAGTAATCCCTAAGGCATGCTTAGTATCAAAGAGCATGGTCATTTCACCATCAAATGGTGCATAAACATCGCCACTTGTGGGCTGAATTACGAAGCCGTCACCCATGGATCCATTTGCAAATGCCTGATCATGGGCTTGAGTAAGATCTTCTACTGTCCCAGAAATTGGTGATGTAATTACATCATCAGCAACTATTTGAACTGAGCCTGAGCCGTCAACACTGGCTACTTTTTGGACTTCTTGGTTTTCATTAAGACCTAGAATCATGGTAACAACACAAGCAACTACAAAACATGCAAGAAGCCCGATGCAATATGGAATAAAGGTCTTTCCAACAAAGGCTGGTAATGTAGTTAACCCGCCAAACACAAAAGCAAAAGCCTTAACGCGCATACCACCAATGATTGCGCCACCTACAGCACCTCCTGCAACAGCACCAATTAAAGGTTTCTTGTAGCGGATACCAATACCATAAATTGCTGGTTCAGTAATTCCCGCAAAGAATATTGATAGCAAGGCAGAAAATGAGTAGGCCTTCATCTTCTTATCTTTAGTCCTGACAAAAGTTCCAAGCGTAGCACCTGCCATACCGAAGTTAGCTGCACAAGTCAAAGGAACAATATAATCAAAGCCTAAGCTACTGATATTGTTAATCATTACTGGATTAACTGCCCATTGTAGTCCAAAGATAACGAAAATATTCCAAATACCCCCGATTAAGGCGCCTGCTACCCAGCCATTGAGGTTCATTAACCAGTTGATAACTTGGGAAATCCCTTCACCAACATAAACTCCAAATGGACCAAATAGTCCAGCAGTCAAGGGAACCATGACAAATAATGAAATCAACGGTACAAACAGCAATTGTAAATTGGTTGGTATCCATTTTTTTAACCATTTTTCTAAATATGACAGGCACCAAGTTGCTAAAATAGCTGGTACTACAGTAGAAGTATAAGTCATTAAGACTAATGGAATGTTAAAGAAATGAACGATTGTACCATTGCCAGCTTTACCCATTAAGTCAATGAATTCTGGCATAATGAGAGCACCCATGATAGCTGCAGCAACAAATTTATCACACTTGAACTTTTCAGCCGCAGTAATAGCCAGCATAATTGGTAAGAAATAAAATACAGCCGTTGAGGCAACCGTCAAAATATGATAAGTCGATGAGGTCGTTGATAACCAGTTAAGTTGTGTGGCTAGCAATACCAATCCACGAAAAACACCGGAACCAGCAAATAATGGTAGTAATGGGGTGAAAATACCGCCAATCACATCCATCAATTTTAAGAACCAGTTGGTATCTTCCTTTTCATTGCTTTCGCTACTACCCCCATTGACTAAGCTAGTGCCATCAATTAATTGATTGTAAACTTGCGGTACAGCTGGACCAATTACTACTTGAAATTGCCCAGCTTTTTCGACTACGCTAATTACTCCGTCAAGTGCTTCAATCTTAGCTTTATTGCTATGCGCCATATTATTGTTAGCCAAGCGCATCCTCAAACGAGTAGCACAGTGGGTAATGTTATTAATATTATTTTCTCCGCCAACTAAGGATAAGATTTTTTTGCCTAAATTTTCTGACATGGTTTGGTCTCCTCCCTTCTATATATCCTGATTTTCAAACTTTTCTTGGCCATCAAACTGTGTAGAGTTTTCAAGTTTAATGAATTCTGCTTCATTTTCACTTTCAATAGCTGCTAACTCTTCAACTCTGCGCTCGTGTCGACCACCAATATACTTAGCATCTAGCCAATTTTTCACAATCATTTTGGCTAATTCTGAACCTACCACTCGTGATCCAAAAGCTAAAACGTTAGTGTTGTTATGCATTCTAGATAACCTGGCTGTATAACAATCACTGCAGACGCAGGCACGAATCCCACTAACCTTGTTTGCAGCAAGCGAAATACCGACACCGGTACCACAAATAACAATCCCTAGATCAAATTCGCCACTTGCTACTGCTTCGCCGACTTTTTTACCATAAATTGGATAATCCGTCCGTTCTGAATCTTTAGTACCAAAATCATGTACTTCATAGCCTAAACTTTTAACATAGTCGATAATTATCGGTTTTAGTTCTAGCCCAACATGGTCAGAACCAAAAGCAATTTTTACCTTTTTTTCTACTGTCATCATGCATTTTCCTTTCTAATCTCAGTGATAATCTTTGTATAACTTTGCTCTTTACCAAACAAAGCCGAGGTACCTAAAATAAAATTGTCCACGCCTTTTTCATGCAGCTGTTTAATCTTCTCCCGCGAAACAGCGCCGTCAATTCCTAACACGTAGTTATAATCTCCTTTAGCTGCTACAAACTTATCTAGTTTGGGTAAGACAAAGTCCTGAAATGGTTGACCTGCAAAGCCCGGATGAACAGTCATCACCAGAACATAGTCAACATTAGGCAAAAGCTCTTCAACGGCGGCGAAAGAAGTGCCAGTATTCACGGCTATCCCCGCCTTTTTACCTAGAGCATGAATATCATCAATTGTTCGCGCAGATTGTTCCTCAGCATCCGGACAAAAGTAAATTACATCAGCACCTAAATCACTGAAAAATTTAACGTAAGTTCGTGGGTTTTGAATCATTAAATGGGCATCCATTGGTTTTGTAGTTAACTTGCGGACTGTTCGATAATCCTCTGGTCCTAGTGCAAAGTTGGGCACATACTTACCATCCATGACATCCATGTGATACATGTCTACTCCGGCTTTGTTGAGTTGTTCAACCTGACTTGCCAAATGACCAAAATCAGCACACATCATCGATGGACTTAATAATAAAGACATTTCTTCCTCCTTTTTGAGTAATCGTTTACTCAAAATCTATTACCGATATTATTACACTTTAAAGTAATTTTGTAAACGTTTTATTTTAAAAAATAGTTATTTCGTGTAATCGATTAACCAAAAGCCGCATTGAATCAGCTTTTTTAATGCTATAATAATTGATACAGATAAGGAGACAGCGATGAAGCAATATTCCATTAAAGACATTGCCAAGCTGAGCAATGTCTCAACTGCAACCGTTTCACGAGTAATTAACAATAACGGAAGGTTTTCTGAAGAAACGAGAAAACGTGTTCTAGAAGTCATCCATAAAACCGGCTATAAGATTGATGATAGTGCTCGTAGTTTGCGTACCAATGTCACTTACACCATTGGTGTCCTAGTACCTGATATTAAGAATCATTTTTTTGCTGATCTTGTCCAAAAAATTGAAGAAATGCTTTTTTTGCAGAATTACTCTACAATTATTTGTAATACAGATAAAAATGAGCAAAAAGAAAAAGCATACTTACGTATGCTTGAAAACAAAAAAGTCGATGGAATCATTGTCATTTCTGGTTCTTATGAACACGGTTTTAAATTTCAGAGTTCATTGAAAGAAATACCTTATATTTGCATTGACCGTGAGCCAGAAGATTTTCACAATACAGTTTTTATTTCTTCAAACCACTATCAAGGTGGTCTAGATGCAACTAATTACTTGTTTGAAAGAGGCTGCAAGCACCCAGCAATTGTTGTCAAGAAAGTCGGCACATCAATTAAGTCCAGAATTGATGGTTTTAAAGAAGGGCTAAAGATTCATTCTCGTAAGTTTGCAAAAGCTAAGTATGAACTAAAGCTAGATAATAAAAATGCACTCAAGCATTTTCTTCAAAACAATACCGATATTGATGGCTTTTTTGCCGCTGATGATACTATTGCAATCGAACTTCTGCAAGAGTTAGCTAGGCTAAACTTTCAGGTACCTGAACAAATTCAGGTAATTGGCTTTGACGATGTTCCTGCTGCTAGTGTAATCGCACCTAAATTATCAACTGTCCACCAAAATACGCAAAAGATTGCTCAAACTGCTATCACAAGCATGATGCATGCCCTTAATAAACAAAATGAAAAGGGTAGTCAATTTTTGATCCCCACTACTTTAATTGCTCGCGAAACAACAAAATAATATGGTGGATTGTAAAATCAAGAAAATCTATTATACGGCTTGTTTTAGGAAAAACTGTACCACTAAAATCTTGCACTAACATAGCCATTCTTTGCGCCAATTTGTTTTCATCCTCAGTTTCTAACTCACTAAAATTAAATATGAACTCGAACTTGGTCTAATCAAATATAACCACATCACTTTCTATGATGTCCAATCTACAGCTGATTGCTATCAGGAAAAACGGTGCAGTATTAGCGACTGAGTAATATTGTTTAGCGTCGGCAGTTTATCTCATTCCCTATGAGTCTATGAAAGAAGATTAAATTGCATCTGTCAAACAAAGTAGAGTGTTCATCTTAATATACAATTTTATTTTTCTATTTACTTTTTAAGATTGCTAAAAATTTACCGGCCAAAAATTGTCTTAACTGCTCTGTAGTTCCATTTTCAAACAAGTCCATTGTTTCATTACTCATTACCAGCATGCTACTGATTTTTCCTAATGCTTTTGTTTCTACTGTATTGTTTTCAGAAGGAACCAGCAAAACCAGAAATCGTTTTACTTTAATTTGTTTATTATCCATAGCAGCCATTTCAATGGGAAGACGAAGTTGGCAAATTGTGACAAAAGCTTTAGAAACTGCCGAACTGCTAGCATGGATTAATGCTAAATGTGTATCCGGTAGTCCTACTGGCGCTAAATTAATCCGATAAAGCAATTTTTTAGCAACTAATACTGCATCAACAATAATTTCATTTGGCAGTACCTGAACAATCTTAGTAATCACTTCTTCCAATGACTGTTTAGCAGTATTTTCAAAATTAAGTACGCAAATCTGACTAGCAATCCTGGCATAAAGATCAATCTCTTTCTTTTGTGCTAATAGTTTTGTCATAGCAGATTCTTGAACTTTATCTTTTTTAAAATTGGCATACTTATACTGGTAGGTACGCAAGTAATTCTTGATTTTTTTAACTTCATCCGTCAGTAGAAGTGGGCTTACAACCATGTAGTCACGCGAAAAGCCTGGCAAATCGACTGTGGTCAAAACAATATCGTAATTAGCAATTGCTGTATGATTTAACTTGGCTATTTTAGTCGTATCTATCCGACTAATTTCTGGCACCTCTTGTTGCAAACGGCTCTTTAAAATTTGTGATGTTGAGAAGCCATTTTCACAAATTACTAATGCACTCAAGTCATGGCAATACTTATGATTTTCACATTCATTAGCAAAATAAAGTAATAGCAATTGCTTTTCATAGTCACCAATAGTTTTATCAGGAAAAACCTCATGCCATTTTTCAACAATAATTTTAAAGAGCTTTTGATATTTTTGCTCTAGTCCCTTGATCTCAGATAAATCCGTCTCTGGCAACGTAACTTGCTTCTTCTTTAAAAGTGCTTCGATGTGATGAGTTAATTTCTCAAAAAAAGTTGGATTACAAGTGAAATTCCAGCCATATGCCGTAGATACCAATGATATAAATTCTTTGACTTGAACAGAAAGCGAGAAGTCAATTTCATCTAAGTTTTTACTGGTATTTTGCCGGTCACTATTCTGCAATTGTGCTGCCAGAAAGTTTACTTCCTCTTTGGTAGTCTTAGTACCAATATTCTGATAGTGCAAATTAGCCAAAAATCGATATGCTAACCCTAAATACTTGATATCAACTTTGTCATTGGTCATTTTAGTTAGCTTGCAGCCCTTTGAAAAACGATAAATTGATAAGGAAAACATAACAACCAGTGAAATAACCTGTCGATCAGATATCCCTCTGATGTGGGGCAAAACCGATGTTGTCAGTGCCTCATAGCTTCTAACTAAAAGATCTGTTGGAATAAGCAATGCAAAGAAATTCGCTGTCAAATCTCTCTTCCTTTGCAGAAAAAGCAAAAACTGATATTCATTGATCTCATTCAAGATTAGCCTACAAAAAAGGTAGCGTCGGATATCTTCTGGACCACTAACGACAATTCCTACGCCTTTTTTTCGATGCAGGCACAGATCATAAGCCTGCAAAGATTGAGCAACATCATTTAAATCACGCTGAATTGTGCCCTGGCTAACCTCTAAATTTAGGGCTAAATCGTTGATCTTCATTTCCGTATTACTTAATAAAAGCATAGCAACAATCGCATCTTGTCGCGAAGAGGTAGATAAGTGATAAGTATGTTTTTGATTAACAAGACCGTTTTTGATTTTGCTTAAAGCCGTCTGATTGCCTTCAAGCAGATATGTGCCCTTTTTGTTAGTTAAAATTACGCCTTGCTGTTCAAGATACAGCCGCAAGTCAGCGAATTCACGGTAGAGCGTACGCTGACTAACACCCAGCTGTTCTTTTAATTCCGTTAAGGAAAGTCCCCTTTTATTTTTGGTTAATTTAAGCAAGATTTCTCTTTGTCGTTCTGTAAATACTACCATCATTCCACCTCCTACCATAATAAAAGTTCACTAGTAAAATCAGCAAAAACAGCCATTGCTATAACTTAAATATATCAAATGACTGTTCTTTAATTTGAACGATTTATTTTTTGAATTCTGTTGATATTTTCTCAGCAATTACATTAACTAATTCTGGATCTTTTAGCTCTGTTGTTTCTTTAACAACTTCAGCAAATTTTTCTTGGATCATTTGTTGTAACTTTACGCTCTCATCATCACTAGGAACATCAAATTGATAAATTTTGGCAGCAGTTTCAACTAATTTGCTGTAGCCTAACCCGCGCTCTTTAGCTTCACGAATTGGCCGAATGAAGCGTTCATCGTAGCCTAATTTACGAATAGGTGTCCGTCCAACGCGAGCAATTGTATCGGAAATATATGGATTTTCAAAGCGCTTAATGATCTTTGTCTGATACTTTTCATGTTCTAAGCGATCAAACTTCCACTTGGCAATCAGGAGATCACCTGTTTCCTTTAAAACACCCTTTAGCTGATCTAAAACTCGCTTGTCCTTGATTGCTTGACCAATACTGTCATAACCCAAAGTCTTGCCTGTATATGCTACAGTCGCATGACCTGTATTAACAGAGAACAGTTTACGTTCAATATATGGTTCCAAATCCTCAGCATAGTCTACTCCCTTCAATTGCAAAGTTGGATTAGCCATTTGAGATTCATCTACTATCCATTCTTTAAACGGCTCAACTGAAACCATTAAAGGATCATCATGCTTTTGCAATGGAACAATTCGATCAACAGCAGCATTAGGAAATCCAATATATTCATCGGCATAAGCTTTAATAGCGTCGCTTAAATGTTTATAAACTTCCTTCTTCAGCAGTTGGGAGCCCCCAATCATATTTTCACAGGCGATCACGTCAATCTTTTGCTCGTTACCATTGTCCTTTCTCGCTTCAATTCCTTGAGCAATTAGCGGAGCAATAAATTGCAAGATCTTAGGACCAATTGCAGTTGTAACCAAATCTGTTTCGGCAATTGCCTTAACAACTTGTTCTGGATTTTTACCATTATTGATCCCCCGAACATTCTTGACGTTGATCTTTTTTTGTCCTTCAGCGGCTAGTTCAATTGTATATTCTTGCCGTTTATTGAGTTCATCAATAATTGCTTCATTAACATCAACAAAAATAATTGAAAAATCATTAGCGGCTAGTGTTTCGCCAATAAACCCACGTCCAATATTACCTGCTCCAAAATGTACTGCTTTCACTATTCTTCTACCTCTTTTAACAGACTAATTACTTCTTGTTCAGATTGCGCATCTGCTAATTTAGCTACATTTTCAATTTTTCTACAAAATAATGCAATCTGTGACAAAACGTTTAAATGCTCATTATTCACACCAGCAATTCCAAAAACAACCGTTACCATTTTGTGGTCGCCTTTGCCTTCTCCAAATTCAATTCCTTTTGGAACTTGAATAAGAGATATTCCTGTCTTTTTAATAAATTTTTTCCCCTCATCAGTTCCATGTGGGATTGCAATGAAATTGCCAATATATGTCGAAAGTTCTTTATTACGTGCCAGCATTGAATCAATGTAACCAGAATCAACACAGCCATTGTCAACTAACAATTGTCCTGCTGCCCGAATTGCATCTTCTTTTGTATCAAAATGCTGACCCAGCTTAATCATTTTTTTATCAAGTTCCATGTCCTATTTCCTTACTATTTTAAATAAAGAATTAACTTTTGCAGATTCTCATTTTCTAACATATTATCAACAGCAATAATTTGGGCTTGATTAACGCTTGCTTTTAACTGTGCTTCCTGTGCAGAAGTTGTTATCAATAATCCTGTTGAACTATCTTTAACATCAGCTAATGCCACTTGCTTAGCAAGCAAATCTTTTTCAGCTGTTCTTAATTCATCATTGAATAAACTAACTGCCATCGTTGTTGACCCCATGTTCTTAGGTCCATTGACAAAATAAACCTTTTTAACTTTAGTAAAATCAATTTTACTAAACAAAGCAGAGCTATCTTCAGATTTTTCTGCAGGGTCAGGGTTGCTTTTTGCTTGGTCGCTCACGGTATCTTGTTTTAACATCTGAACAATCTCGTCATAACGAGGACTATTCATGAAGTTGCCAACTGAAATATGCACTGCATCTGGAGTCTTTTCAGTAGCACGGTCGGTTAATTCACTTTGCGTAACAACTAAAAGGTTCGGTTCTGCCTTTAAGTCCCGGACAGCCATATTCGTCACTGGAATATCCATTATTCCTGCTTTCTTAAGCTTGTCACGCAGTAGTGAAGCACCCATTGCGGATGAACCCATACCAGCGTCACATGCAAAGATGATTTTTTTAACGTCCTTGGCAGGCGTTACAGCAGTATTATTACTGTTACTGTCACTAGCAATACCTTTTGATTCATTCTTCATCTGTTTCATTTCAGCTTGCTTAGTTTCCAGGTCATCACCCAAAGACTTATCTTTTTTCAAAATAATTGCTGAAAGAACAAACGACACAATTGTAGCAACTAGAATACCCGCAAGGTTAGCTATATAACTACCTTTAGGTGTCATTAAAAGAATTGCAATAATTGATCCTGGCGAAGCAGCAGCTTTTAATCCTGCGCCCAGCAGCTGGAAAGTGAACGTGCCTGAAATACCAGCCAAAATTGCAGGAATAATCAGTAATGGTTTCATCAAAATGTAGGGAAAGTAAATTTCATGAATACCACCTAAAAATTGAATAATTACTGCGCCAGGCGCTGAAGATTTAGAACTGCCCTTGCCATAAAGACAAAAGGCTAACAAAATTCCAAGTCCCGGACCTGGATTTGATTCAAGCAAGAACAAAACTGACTTACCAGCTTGTTCTACTTGTTGGATACCTAACGGTACCAAGATACCATTGCCGACTGCATTATTTAGGAATAGAACCTTAGCTGGCTCAATAAAGACATTGGCAAACGGCAAAAGGTGAGCTGAAATAATCCAAGAAACACCTTGAGCCGCAATATTGCTACCACCTACAACTAGGGGATTAACAACAAATTGACCAATAATAGCTAAAATCATTCCAATAATTCCAGCTGAGAAATTTTGGTAAATCATCTCAAAGCCGGCCCTTATCTTGTTTGCAAATAATTGGTCAAACTTTTTAATGCACCAACCGCCTAAAGGCCCCATAATCATGGCACCTAGAAACATCGGAACATTGGCTCCGACGATGACGCCGACTGTAGCAATTGCTCCAACTACAGCTCCACGCTCACCTGATATCATCCGGCCACCAACATAACCAATTAGTAGTGGCAACAGATAGTGCAGCATTGGATTAATTAATTTGGCAATATTTGCGTTAGGGAACCATCCTCCTGGTACTAAAAACAGCGCCGTTATGAGTCCCCAGGCAATAATTGCCGAAATGTTCGGCATAATCATGCCTGAAAGAGCCGTACCAAAGCGTTGAACTTTGGTCTTAATTGAGCTCTTTTTCTTAACTGTTGTTTGACCAGCAGTTATATTTTCTTGTGACATCTTCTTTTTCCTCCTGTACTTGCTTCATCCATACTTTTATTTTAAAAAATCAGGTATCCGCTTACAAGCAAATCTAGTGGACATTTTGGCAAAGGCAAACTGCCAAAATTAATTTGAAAAAAATGGGCATATAAAAAGTCTCAAAGCCATATCAATGACTTTGAGACTTAATATTCATTTTTATTTTTTAGCTATAGCGGCTATATATTTTTCATGAAACTGTTTTGCATTATCTTTTACAGCTTTGTAGTCATCATGATCTCCTGGACCAACCAAACTACCACCAACTCCTATTGCAAAAGCACCTTTACTAAGCCATTCATTCATATTTTGTAATGAAATTCCACCGGTAGGCATGATATTTACATTTGGAAATGGACCATTAATCTCATTAATAATACTTGGTCCAGATACCGAACTAGGAAACATTTTTATGACCTCTGCTCCATAAGTAAGGGCCTGTTGTATTTCCGTTGCTGTAAAACAGCCGGGAATGTATGGAATTTGGTACAGATTACAAAGCATTGCTGTTTCTTTATTAAATGATGGACTGACAATAAATTTTGTTCCAGCAACTATAGCCAGTCTTGCTGTAGTAGCATCAAGAATCGTACCAGCACCAATAACTATATTATCCTCTTTCAAATACTCTTTACTCAACTTCTCGATTGTCTTATCAGCATTGGGCGATGTGAATGCTACTTCTATTGCACTTAATTTTCCAGCAATACAAGCTTTAGCTATTAGGTATGAATTTTCTTCACTGTGGCCTCTGATTACAGCTATTACACCTGCTTTTTGAATTCTATTATATATTCTAGCTTTCACTACCATAATTTGCCTCTTAACTGTTTACAATATTTTATTTTTACTTAACTTTAGCCATAATGATTGCTGCTTTAATTTAGCTTTTTCCTTTTTCCATTTTTTCAAATACTAGCCGGTACTTCTCTGAAATAATTGAACCTTCAAAAATAGTAATAAATCCGACAATAATCCAGCTAAATTTAAACAAAATAGTTATTGCCAGTAGTACACCTATTACTATTATTCCAAGAAACAAGATCTTTCCCGGACTTGTTTGGTTTAAAAACTGAGTAATTTTATTTGATTTTTTTACAAATATTTGACACATAATAAAACATACAACTAATAAAAACAGCTCATTCATGTGACACCTTTCTGGCCATAATTGCTATGCTTTTTCAGCTATCTGTTCCTTCTCAAGCTGTTGTTTTTCAAAAACTTTAAAAAATGGATAATATATCAGCAAGTAAACAACGAAGTTTAGCACGGAAAGCACCATAGCTTCCCAGCTCCAATTAGTACTCATGAAGGCTGCAATCGGTCCAGGAAGTGTAAATGGCAATCTCGCCATCATCATTGGAACAATGTGAGTAATTGTGGCAAAATAAGAAATTGTTGCAGTTACAAGTGGGCCTAAAATAAAGGGAATCCCTAAAATTGGATTTAAAACGATGGGTGCCCCAAAAATGATGGGTTCATTAATATTAAACAAACCCGGTAAAAAAGATAACTTGCCTAGGTCCTTTAAATATTTAGACTTTGAAAACATGAACAAAACCACTAAAGCTAAAGTGCCAACTGCTCCACCTATCCAAATAAACCATTGTAAAAATTGCTCAGTAAAGATAGTCGGCAAGTTTGTAGCAGCGACACCAGCATGAAACTGACTCATGTTATGCGCAATTGACATTTCCCAGAAAGGCCTGATTACTGGATCCATAATCGCTGCACCATGGATGCCCAAAGTCCAAAAACCACATATCAAGAAGACCGTAGTTAGACCTCCAGCTAAACTATTACCTACCAAGAAACTCTTTAATGGCATTAAGATATTAGAAATAAAAGTAGCAATATTAAAGTTTAAAATATCTCTCACTACCCAGAATAATATTAAAATAATTGCTGCCGGAAATAAGGCTACAAACGAATTTGAAACCTCCGGCGGCACACCATCAGGCATTTTTATTGTGATATTCTTTTTTTGTAAAAAATGGTAAATTTCGACTGAAATCAGTCCAGTAGCAATCGCTGCAAAAAGTGAAGAGGCACTCAAATTACCAATATTCAAGTAATGCCCTGCAGCAATAACGCCTTTGACGTCCTCATTAACCTTGACTGGTTGAACTGTAGCAATTAAAAAGGCCATCACACCCAAGATTCCGCTAGACAGAGTATCATCTTATAACTTTCTGCTAGTGCTGAAGCAATCCCAAAAGCTGCATATAGAGACAAGATACCAACCGTAAAGCGAAAAGGAATATCCAATATTGCTTGATACGGTAGCAAAAAATCTGCAACCGCCGGAATAGGCATATTGCTTAAAATAGTAAAGAATGACCCTACAATCGTTAGGGGTAATGTAGCTATAATCCCTTTTCGTATTGCTGCCATATGTCTTTGCTGACCGAACTTATTAGCTACAGGTAAGACCTTAGCCTCCAAAAAATTAACAAAAGTATCCATATTTTTCACCTCATAGTTTAGACATTACTTCCTTTTAAATAACAAATTTAAATTTTGACCAAGGTTTAATTTGAGAGAGCAAAATCAACTCCTTAGCATTAATATGACCTACCAGATTTTTACGTTGATCTCGCTGGGGCTCTAAAATTACCTGTAATTCATTTTGGTATTTACCAAATTTTTCATTAACAACTACTACATCACCACGTTGAAACTCAAGCTCATTATCATGACTTGGGTTTGAAAGGTTTTGATACTTTTTTCTGACTTCGGTTGATCTAATCACCTGATCTGTAATATCTCCGCGGCGTACATGCTGGTTAGTTAAAACGATCTCCTGTTCAACTTTATTGCTATTTGCCGTAAATTCAATTGTGAACTCAAGCTGATAACGATCAATCTGACCCAAAGTCTGCAATTCCTCATCACTCGCATATGCGTTACCAATAATGACATCATCAATCAAACCTGTAGCAAACATTTTTTTGGCTTGTATAGTCAGTGGCAAATCACGATCTTCTTCTAAGGTAGGCAGACCGTCATTGACATTCCATGGTCCTATTGTTCCAGATTGAGAGCTGATAAACTCAGCCGTACGCAAATTATTGCGTTTAAACCGTTCTGTGCACTTTATAAAGAATTGATAGGGTAGCCCAGTACCCTTTTGTGGATAAAAATTATGACAACCATATAGAAACGGTTTATTTGCCTGGTAAGATAAAATGTTATCTAGATATGCAACGTCGTTGCTCATATTCAATTCAATGACTAAATTTTGGGCGTTATAACTAAGTAAAGCTTCTTTTTTTCCATCAAAGCCATCATCTAGCCTTAATCCATCCACTCCAAGTTTGGCAAAAAGGATAAGTCATCGTAAGAAATCCCTAATTGTTTAAAAATTGCCGGTGAAACGTCTAAAATAACCTCATAATTAAGTTTTTTAGCCAGTCCAACCAGTTCTTGATATCTTTGAACCACTGCTTCCTTATTCTCAGAGATCTCCAGCATACTCATGAAAATCCGCAAAAAGCCATACTTACTTGCCTTGCGTATATATAGTTTGTCTTCATCAAAGTCACTATGATCAGGATAAATCGATATTCCTAACCTTCGTTTGAATGCTATATCTGTAACCATCTTTTAATCCAATTTGCTTTTAACTATTTCAAACAACTTAGCGACATCATTAGGTCTAGTCATACCAGTCTGCTTATCAATAATAGATGAATATATATGCGGCAAGATTTTCTTAACTCCCGCACTTAAAGCAATATCTAAAATCGCAGCAAAATTTTCTAAGTCAATTCCGCCAGTTGGCTCTAAACTGAAATCATTATCTGCACAAGCCTTAGCAATATATTCATATTCGGCCTTATGAGCCAGACCTTTCATTGGGAAAAATTTAAACGAACTTCCGCCCATGTCCTTTAAAAGTGCAATTGCAGTAACGACTGGAATTTCTGCACTCATCTCTTTAGAGCTGAGTGGCCCAGTAGCAATGTTGACATAACCTACTTTCCCCGTTGGCGAAACCAAACCATTGATAATTGTTTCTTTTTGACCTAACAGAGCTCGAGAGTAGCCAACACCAGTAAATACTTGATTTACGTGTTGCGGTTGGATAACCTTCGAAACTTCACTCACCATTTGGCTTTGATTAGGATCACCGGCTCCCAGCCCTACAGATATAGCATTATTTACTGCTGCTTGATATTTCTTCAAGTCTGTAATACAGCTATTGTTATCAGGATAATTTTTAGTCAATACGCCGCAGACCACATGACCTTGTGCTGCTTTATAAATGTCTTTAGAGTTTTCCACGGATCCCGCTAGTACATTTAGTGCAACTCTTTCTTTATAATAATTCGGTACTAATTCCATTTACTTCATAATCTCCTTTAGTCTTTTTACAATTTGCTTCATTTCGTTAGAATCGATTGCTCTGATATCAAACTCAATTATGCCTTCATTGGCACGATATTCCCGCGTATAAATTGCAGGATTGTGCTCCTTCAACGCTTCAATTAATTCCGCTGCATCCTTAGGCGCATCTGGCAGAACTTTTACTTCTGCTCGATAAATTGCTCGGCCAGCTTGATCTTGGAGCTCCTTAACTTTAATTCCTCGAATTTCTGCTAAATCTTGAATAAATGGCATTAATCGCTTACGCATATGACTGCCCTCTTCTGGACCATTATCAAGATATTCTTCAATGGCTCCGACTAGCCCTAAAATATTGTCTTTACCAATTTTCATTGCTCGGCCAATTCCTGCGCCCTGCATTCTAATCCAGTTAATATACTAGCCTTGCCAAAGACCAAGCCTGATGCTGGTCCCTCAATCGCTTTAGCACCACTATAGAGAATAAGATCTACACCTAAAGCAAGATACTTTTTTAAATCTTCCTCAGCAGCAGCATCTAAAATTAGTGGCAAACCGTGTTTATGGGCAACTTTTACAGCGTCTTCCACTGATAGCATGCTCTTTTTTACTGCATGGTGACTCTTAACGTAGAGAATAGCAACGGTATCCTCATCAATCATCATTTCAACGTGTTCTGATGAACACATATTAGCGTACCCAGCTTCAATTACTTTTCCGCCGCCTAAAGAGATCATTTCTTCCTCAGGAGTTCCATAGTCAACATTTTGCCCCTTAGGTATAACTACATTTCTAGTTTTAAATTTTTTAGAAAATGGATGATATACATGATATTTACTTCCTTGACCAATTAAAGCTGCTACTGTCAATGCAATACCAGCAGAAGCAGAATTAACGATAATTGCATCCTCTGCTCCAATTAGCTTAGCAATGTATTGTCCACTTTTCTTTACTAAGTCAGCCATTTCGAAAAAATGTGTATCACCAAATTTTTGCGCGTCAATTCCTGCAAGAGACGCCTTCGAAACTCCCAAAATAGTCATTTTTCCACTTGCATTAATAACATGCTTAAGATTTAGTTTTTGATAAAAGTCCATTTTATTCTCCAATTTTATAAACTTTACCCATAATAATACTCATTATTAGGGCAGAGTTTTTGATCAAATGTTCGCTCATTCTGATTTGAATCTGTTAACGTAATGCTAGTGTTTTTTCCCAAACTAAAAACAGTTAAATCGGCGTCATATCCAGGTTTCAATTTTCCTTTATTGACGAGATTGAAATTTTCAGCTGGTGCTTCTGTGACTTTCTTAATTACTTCAGCTAGTGGATAATACATCAAGAACTTATCCAAGGTCGTAGCAAGATTATAGACTGGACCATTAATACGGTTACGATGATAAATATCGGTACTGATTGATTGTGGAACTAGTCCTGCACTATTGGCAATATCAAAAGTATGAAAGTTAAAGCTATCAGTGCCATGACCGACATCGAACCTTACACCTTTTTGATAAGCATCCCAAACAAACTTTTTAATCTTGTCATTTTGATCTAAAATCCCATTTGGCTTTCCATTATAACCATGCGTCAAAATATCATTTTCATCCATTACAGATAAAATTTCAGTTAATTCGGGGGGATTAGCACCAACATGCACCATAATTGGAAAGTTGCCACCCAATTCTTTTTGAAATAGCTTTCCTCTCTTTAATGGTTCTATCCCATTATCAACAACTACAGAATGGCTTTCTCTTACTTTAATCCCCACAATAAAGTCTGGATAACTTTTGATGGCATCCATCAGCGGCTTTTCTTGAACCTTGTTGATGTCACCTAGTTCATTTTGGGCTAAGATACCAGTCTTACCTACATTAATCATTGCAAAAACATTAGTGACTTTTTTTCTCGTGATTTCATAAAAATCATCAATATTGTCAGCACCTGTTGATCCAGCATCTATCACTGTAGTTACACCAGACTTATAACCGTCTTCATCAGGATCATCATAGTATAGTGTTAACTTCTCATAGCAATGTACGTGATCATCAATCCAGCCAGCAGACACATATTTACCATTAAGATCAATGTTCTGCCGTGCTTTAATTCCTTCTAAGCGATGACCAACTGCAATAATCTTGTTACCTAGGATAGCCGCTTCAAGAGGCGTATCATCAACATCTTTTCCGTTTTTTAAATAAAGATCGATCATTTCAACTCACCTACTAGACCTTGATTGGAAAGAACAAGCCTGCAAGCATTGCGCCAATAATTGCGCCACCCGTAATTGGCTTTTTCCAGGCATAAAATAGAACCGCACCAATAATCGCACCCAGCCCAATAGGAATTGAGGCTTGCGTTGCAGAAATAATAATCAAGGGGCCTAAAAAGCGACCAGTATCATTACCTGCACCCATCATAATATCGGCACCAAAAGTTGAATTAGCCTTCTTCAGCGTGAAATGCCTAATAGCATAAATAATTGCGCCAATTAAGATGCCGATGAAGCCTCCCGTTAGCAATGCTAGAGGGAAATTCCTAATTGGTTCTTTAATATTCATGCTAAGCAAAATAGCTGGTACACCCAATCCGACACCAGTCAATATCGACCCGCCTAAGTCTAGAATGCCGTCAAGTGAGCCCTCAAGAACACGTGCAAATAAAAAGCTGGCACCAAATGCAGCTGCAGCACCATAAGAGCCTCCGGTCATTCCTGCCTTTAGCATTGCGACAAAGGCTACTTCATTAAACGCACCTGTGCCATAGTTAAAGTACATTGACGTACCGGCAAAAACACCAGCCGACATTAAACCAACAATGATAGGAAAACTCCAGTCAGCATACCAAAAGCTCTTTGTATTTTTTAAAGCTAACTCTTGTTCCTCTGTCGAGGTTTCATTATTCATTTTATTTCCTCCTTTTTATTAAAATTAGCCGCCTATGGCAGCATGAACTTGTTTTAGCCAGGTAGGAACATTCAGATTTAATTGCTTGAGCAAAGTCATATCGATGCCTCTGAAGAACGCACTAAGAACGAACAAAATAATTGTAGTGACCAAAATGATTTTTGTAATCTTGTTCCATCCGCTCTCGTCTACACCCTTGCCAACTAATATGCCTAAAACAACCCCTGGTACTGCATTGCCCATAATTAATTGCGCTAATCCGCCAAAGACTGTCCCAAAGATTCCCGAGCGTGTACCAGCATCAATTGCTGCTAGCCAAAAGATTACTGGCATGACCGTATTAATAAGCATAGTTGCTGCCGGAACTAAAACCTTAACCGCAGTAATCTGAAGCGATTGTGGCAAAGCCGAACTAGTTAAATTTAAAAAGGTCACTATTACAGCTCCTACAACAGCACCAGCAACGCCCATTTTTTTAGCATCATGCATTGCCTTGGGATCATGATTTTTAATCATCAGGATAGCAGCTGCCCAGTTGGGAATTACTCTGTGAGTGACATCTTGCGTAAAAGAACCTGCGGCAACAGTAGATGCCCAGGCATTGAAAAAGAACCCCAATCCAAAAGAAAAATGTGACATAGGATCTCCTTCACTAGCGTTCATTTCGCCCAATGTTCTAAAGGCTCCAAGAGCTTGAACAGTCGGTGCATTAAACATTCTGGCAGCCCCAACACCTACAGAAAAACCAACTAGTGTACCAATAATCAATGATTCAATTAGAATTATTAAAACTTGCATTCTTATACCCCCTTTATTACTTTATGTAGAAATTCATTATCATTCTTTTTAGTTTTTTTAAAGTCTAAGTCTGCAAGAGCAACATATTCTAAATATACGAGTGCTTTTATTCTGACTTTATAGGACTTACGTACTCTTGGAAAAAATAAAAACAAAAAATGTTCTTTTTCATCGATTTCTTCAGCTTTTTCTATTTCAAAGGTTTTTGGCTCTATTTTAAATACTAAATTTTGTTCTTCAGACAATACTTTGTTAGAAATCTTATTTACTGCATCAGCAAGCGCCCCTTTCTTATCCTTAGCATTGCCTTCTACTAAAACAGTCTTATCCTTTTCGAGAATGATATTGTCCATTTTTTCACCTAAAATTTACCAGGATATTTCTTATTAATTGCTTCAACTAATTTTTGCCCAAGCTCTTCCTTATCCATAAAACCAAATCCCAAAACCTTGTTACCATCATTAATAGCAGTTATTCCTTGTGTAATTGATCTCATACCATGTCTTTCTGGATAACCATATTTGTTATTAGCAATTAGAGCTCCTGCACCCCCACTGCCACAAAATGAGATTCCAAAATCTGCATTATTTTCATGCATTACATCACCCAGCTTCATGTCTGCACCTATACCAGGAACTAAAATAGCTTTAGCACCTGCTTTTTCGATACCATGCGCAACATTTTGTCCTTTACCCATTCTGTCTGCAACCACTACCGTTAACATATCTATACCTCCATTAATCTAAATGCATATTTTCAAAATGAATTGACAAAACATATTTTTCTGATTCCGAAAGCGAACCAACATTTTCAGTTATAAAATCTACAATCTTTTGAGCAATTTCAATTGATTGTTTGCTAACTTTGGCAAAAATCTTCTTATCAACAGATTCTAATTTGTCGCCTTTCTCAGCTCTATTTACCATTTCTGCCAAATGATTGCCAAGAATCTGAAGTTCAAGACCGCTTGGATGTAACCCTTGCTCATTGATTAGCGATGTTACATACCTCATCACTTTTTCCAAACTTTTTTTATATTTGCTTTTATCAAGATATTTATTAAATTCCTTATAAGGTACTACCTGCATTTAACTAATCATCTCCTTTATTTCATTAACGTATAACGCAGCATTGCAACAATCTCACTGATATTTATTTCTAACTTGATTTCACTAAAAATCTTTCGTAAATTTTCTATGTCTATGTTAGAAAATTTTCTTATTTGCCTATTAGTTGGCTTAATATTGTATTGTTTATTAAAGTAGATTCTCTCTGTTGCTAACTGAACATGAATCATAAAAGCTTTTTTATATTTTTTGCTTATTTGGTTATCAAGATAATCACTAACTTTAATGAAGGCTTCAATGCTGAGTGATAAAACTTTTTCAACGTTATTTATATAACGCTCATTCTTAACTGTTCTTCCAACACTAGTAACACCCAAAGATAAACTGGTAGTGGTTAAGCATGAAACCTTTTTTTGTATCGTCCTTAAATCTTTTTCATTTGGAATTGGATTAACCTGAGTAATTGGTATGTTACTAACTTTCTCTAGAGGGAAAATGCTAATAACAAGATCTGGTTTTAATTCTCTGATTTTAATACGGTAATTGATGACAGATGCAAAGCCAACACTCACAATGTCAGGAATACTACCCTGAATAACTTTTTCTAATAGCTTTGTAGCACATAATCCACTTGAACACACATACAGTATACGTACCTGTGGGTTCTTTCTTATGTCACTAATTGCAACTAAGAAATGAAGTGAAACTAAAGTTATAAATGTATCGCTGATAATAATTGGACTCTTAGAAATATATTTTTCTAGAGCTTGACCAACAGTTAAGAACAGAACATTAAATCTGTTCTTAACCTCTTCAGTAAATGGCGTATAATCGGTAAAATGCTGGTAATTGCTATTAAGTTCACTCATCAAGTGTTGAGTCAGTGAATCGCGCAGCTTAATATCATTAATTAGTGGCAAATCAAGCGCTTTAGACACATAAGCAATTACTTTCTTAACCACCTCATCAGTCTTAACTGTTTTTTCTAAAACATTCACGCCAAAAACAAAATATTTTTCTTCCTCAAGAGATGGCTTGAGGTGAAATGTTTTTATGACTGCCTGATAAATCTGAACATATATTTTTTGAGTTTTATTTAGTTTTCTTTCAACTATTCCAGCGTTTAGACCTCTTTGGCGCTTGTTTTCAAAAATAATGATAGCTAAGCGATTAATCATTGATTTAGCTACACTTAAGTCCAAACCAGAATTAAGCGATTCACTTAAATCTAACTTGTCAGCTAAAATCAATGAAACATAATTAATCAACTTGCTAACTTCTTTTGGCAAGTATGATTTAAAAACTGATCTAGTAGTTATTTTTGCAATCATATCTATTAAACTAGTCGCTCCGTAGGAATACTTATCTAATTGTTTTTGAAGAACATATTCCATCAATGCTCTGAGATGTATCTCACTGCCTTCCAAAGAATATCCATAGTAATTTTTACTGATTAGTTTTAAATTGAATTTTTTTGTTTCAACTTCAGCATTAGCCAAATCTGCTAAGAATGTATTAGTAGATACACCCAACATTTTTGTCAATTCTTTTCCCGTTAAATAGTTATCTGAAAAAACTAATTCGGTTAAAAGTCGCCATTTTCTCTGTGTTGGATTCAAATAGTGTGAAACAATGCTTTCCTCATTTTCAAATGATTGCAAATCATCAATCGCTTTTTTTCGATTAAAATCACTGGCAAAACTTATCCATACCCCTTTACCAGGCTTTGCATGATATTGACAACCAGGCTGCTTGTTTACCCAATCTGCTATTCTTTTCAGATCATTTCTAAGAGTCCTAACGGATACCTTATACCTATTAGACAGATCCTTTACTTTATGTACCTGTGGATTGTTTAGTAAACTGGTCGCAATATTAATTTGCCTAGAAATTAGAGTCATTTGCCTGCTCCTTTCTATACCTCAATTATATGAAAGCGGTATTATAAATAGAATTGCAATTTTATACAACACTACTAGTGCAAAAAACTGAATAAAAAAAGATTAGATTGGATACCAATCTAATCTTGACTTTATCGTAACCTCCTTTTACTATCTACCATTTACCACATCCCTGATTCCACTTTCAGATGACTTTTCATAGTCTAAACCATGAATGCAAGCCAAGGGTATGTTAACGCCGCGCTGGCCCATTACAAGGCCGGCACTAGCAGCAAGCAAGTCACAAAGCGTTTCGCTTGTCCCGGCTTCTTCATTTTCGCGTAAGCCGTTAAGACCGCTAAGACCAACTGCAACTTGGGTTGCGCCCTTCTTGTCAACTCGACCATCACTATCGGTAATAATCACGCCAACTTTTACGCCTAGTTCAGCAAGAACCGAAGAACGGATTGCTTGCGCCGATCGATCACAATCTTGCGGCAGGGTAATTGCAGTATTGCCCGCACCCTTGTCAACTCCGCCGCTGGTTAAGAATAGGCCGCTTGGCAGCCAAGCACCAAGATAATTGCCTGATATTTCAAGTGCGCTGCCATCCGGCGCCTCCGTTTGATCGATTATCACCTGGATCAACCTGGCATCCTTACGCGGAATTTGCGCATGGATTTTTTATGCCAAAGGAGATGGTGTCACATGATTGAGAGCAATCACATTGCCTTCAGCAAGTGAACAAATCTTGGAAGCAACGCAAAGGATATCGCCTTCAGCCACTGCCATATTTTCTTTCTTAATAGTCGCTACCAGCAATTGAGGCAGGTTGCAGGGACCAGTAATCTGGGGCAGGCCGTGTAGGCCAGCAATTTTAATCATATTCTTGCTCCTATATAGTATTTAATAAACAAATTATAAAAGTAAATTAATTATTTTACTAGCTTACTTTCACTTTCACTACAGAATAAAAAGGACAATTCCATTAAACTGGCATTGTCCTTTTTAACTAATGTCTATGGTGCACAGGCAGTTATCCACCTAAGACTTTTTACAATTGGTCAATCTGTTCTTCAATGCTCAATACTTCAAGGATGTCGGTAGCACATTCGGCCCCCTTGTTGCCTGACTTGCCGCCAGCGCGGTCCGTTGCCTGGGCCACCGTGTCAGTCATCAGCACCCCAAACATCACCGGAACGGGACCATTGGCGGAAGCCTCGGCGATTTGTGCCGTTGTTCCTTCACACACATAGGTAAAGTGGGCAGTTTCACCCCGAATCACAGCGCCCAATGCGATTACCCCGTCCACCTTGCCACTATTGGCCAGGCAGTTGGCTGCACGAGCAACTTCAAAAGCACCTGGCACGTGCACTACTACAATGTTTTTGTCATCTACGCCGGCCTTTTGAAGTTGAGCGACTGCTCCTGACAATAAACGATCAGTCACCACACTGTTAAACTGGGCACAGACAATGCCGATTTTTTTCTCTGAATCTACTGTGATTTTTCCACTAATTTCTTTCATTTAGTCCACCTCATTTAAAATATGGTTCATCTCATGCTTTTTGGTTGCCAGGTACTGCTTGTTTTCTTCTGTCAAACCCACTTCTACTGGCAAGCGCTTAACGACCTTAATGCCAAAGCTTTCCAGCTGGTCGACCTTGTCCGGGTTATTGGTCATCAGGTTAACCTCGCTTATACCCTTTTGCCGCAAAATTTCAGCGGCAATATTGTAGCGGCGAGCATCAACGGGCAGGCCCAGGTGCTGGTTGGCCTCGACCGTATTCATGCCCTCATCCTGCAGCTGGTAGGCACGCAGCTTGTTTTCTAGACCAATGCCGCGTCCTTCTTGGCGCAGGTACAAAACGGCACCAGACCCATTAGCTTCAATCTTAGTCAGGGCTTCAGCTAGTTGGGCGCCGCAGTCACAGCGCTTAGAACTGAAGACATCCCCAGTCAAGCATTCACTATGCAAGCGGAGCAACAGCGGTTCATCCCGCTTAACTTCACCCTTGCTGATGAGCAGCGTTGGTTCTTTTTCTGGATGCTTTTTGTCCCGGAAGCCTTCTAAAGTGAAGTGGCCGTATTCGGTGGGGAAATCAACTTTAGCAAAAGATTCAATACTAAGTTCCTGGTTTTCTTGACGCTTGCGATATTCGATCAATTCTTCAATCGTCAAATAGGGGATATTCAATCCCTCGGCCAGTGCTTTTAGGTCCTTGCGGCGGGCCATCGTGCCGTCCTTTTTGATGCATTCGCAGATAAAGCCAACAGGAGCTACACCAGCCAGGCGGGCCAGGTCAAGGGCCGCTTCGGTGTGACCCGTGCGCTCCAAAACGCCACCATCTTTAGCAACCAGCGGAAAAACGTGGCCGGGATGGTAAAAGTTATCCCACTTGCTGGACGAGTCGGCCAGCTTCTTGATCGTCTTGGCCCGATCATACGCCGAAATACCCGTAGTGGTCTCGGTTGAATCCACGCTCAGCGTGAAGGCAGTGCCAAAGCTGTCGTTTGATCCAGTTTCAATTGGTGCCAGCTGCAAGCGGTCGGCGTACTCCTTGCTCATTGGCACGCAGAGCAGGCCGCGTGCCTTAGAAATCATCATGTTGACTGTTTCCGGCGTCACCTTTTCAGCCAGGCCAATCATATCGCCTTCAGATTCCCGTTGGGGTGAATCGGCCACAATTACCAAGCCGCCTGCACGCAAGTGGTCCAAAATTTGGGCCATTTTTTCATTTAATTGATCTTTCATTCTTTTTTCTCCCTTAAAATTCTTTTTGCCATGCCTGCATTTGCTTAACTGCGTAGCGTCCCAGCATATCCACTTCAATATTGACCAAGTCACCTTCCTGGTAATGAGCCAGCGTAGTGTTGGCAACAGTAAAGGGAATTAGACTAACGCCAAATTCGTCGTTCTCAGCCAGTGTCACCGTCAAGCTGATACCATCAATTGCAATCGATCCCTTTTCAACAATGTAGGGATCATACTTGTGCGGCACCCGGAAACGAAGCTCCAGGGAATTCTCGTTTTCTACTCGATCGACTACTTCCGCTGTCGTATCTACGTGGCCGGCCACAATATGTCCATCTAACTTGCCGCCTAGGGCAAGGGACGGTTCCAGATTAACCAAGCTACCCTTGGCCAACTTGCCTAGATTGGTCCGCTTCATCGTTTCTGGCATCACGTCAACTGTAAAATCGCCTTCATCCCAGGTCGTGACGGTCAAGCAGATGCCGTTAACCCCAATACTGGCCCCAAGTGGCAGACTGCTTTGCGCCAATTTAGGTGCAGCAATTCCTAATTGGGCATGCTTTTCAGTCACGTCTAAACGCGAAATCTTGCCTGTTGTCTGAATAATTCCTGTAAACATTTATTTTCTCCTTGCGCAAATCCGGACATCTTGCCCCAGCGTTCGTACATCAATCAATTGGTAGTGCAATTTTTGCCCTAGCGCCTGGCCCAGGGCAACTGGCAATGCTGTTCCACCCAAAACTTGCGGTGCAATATAGGCAACTATCTCATCAGCTAACCCAGCCGCAATGAACTGTGCTTGGACCTGGCTGCCGCCCTCGACCAGGAGGGACTGCAAGTCATGGTCTGCCAACAATTCAACAATCTTGCTTGGGGTCCACTTGCTTTTCGTAAAACACTGGATATTATCATTATGTTTTGCTGTCAATTTCTTCTCACTGAGCAGCCATATCGAACCAGGCGTCATAAATATTCTGCTCGTGAAGTCGAGTCGGTTAGCATCGTGCGTTAACACAATCCGAATCGGTGGGTGCGGCAGGCGCTTGATCCTAACCGTTAATTGCGGGTCATCAACCCGCAGCGTATTAGCACCTACCAAGATGGCTTGATGACGCAAGCGCAACTCTTGCACGTCGCCTTGGGCCGCTTCTGCTGTCAATAGCGTGCGCTGGGCTCCTGCCTCATTCAGCTTGCCATCAAGCGACATTGCATACTTGAGGGTGACTAATGGTCGGTGCTTTTGGTAAAAGAAGTTATAGGCCAGGTTTAACTGCTCCGTGCCTCCGATCACCACAGTTTCCACTCCATGATCATTCAGATACTTAATGCCCTTGCCGCTAACAACTTGGTGCGGGTCCACTTGGCCAATAACCACTCGTTTGATGCCAGCAGCTGCAACTTTTCTGCAGCACGGCGGCTGCTTACCATAGTGAGAGCATGGTTCTAGCGTTACATAGAGTGTGGCTCCACGGGCCCACTCTACCTGGGCCAGGTGACTTAGCGCATTAACTTCTGCGTGTTCACGCCCATATTGATGGTGGTATCCACTAGCTAAAACCTGACCTTCTTTGACAATTACCGCACCGACCAAGGGATTGGTCCATGTCATGCCCCGAGCCTTAACCGCCTCTTTTGCAGCCAGCTGCATGTAATCCTTGTCTTGCAAATTTTTCACTTCCTAAACAATAGAAAAACCCCGTTGAACTTAATCAACGGGGCTTATTTTTTATTTAACCAAACAAGATTTCAGCGAAGTCTAAAAACGACGCAAGTCAAATATTAGTTGTTATTTGTTCTTCTCCCATCCAGACTTTAACTGTCGGTACTAGACTTGCACTAGTTCCACCGCAAAACGCGGTTCACGGACTTCAACGCACTCGTTGTCACCGTCGGTAGGGAATTACGCCCTGCCCCGAAGAAACCGTATTCAATTAAATATAGAATAGTCCTTAACAACCTAATCGTCAATAGAGAATTATCCTTGCAGCAAGGTGACAAACACTGCTATTTAGTGCTTGAGCCTTTTGCACGCTAAAGTAATACACGCTTGGCAGCTTCTACTTTATCTAAAATTTCCAATCTGTTAGGTGAACAGGAATATTATTATTCTCGCCAAAGTATTTCTTGAAGGCATGGACAAAGGGCAGGTTCTCTTCCAGGCGGTGACTATGCATGTCCTTAAGAGCCAAGCAAGCAGTTACAGCTAAGTTGGTTAGCAGAATTATCAAAAGACCAATAAGTATATACACAAGATAAAGCATAATTTTATCCTCCCACTTCAAGTTTTATTCTGTACTATTTAACTAATACAGTATTATATATTTGTGGTCTTGTCAATAACTTTGGCAAAAATTCTTTGATTTCTCTTCCAGACCCAGCAAATTGGGTAAAGCAAAAGACTAGAAACTTGTTATCAAGTCCCTAGTCTTTGGCTTCTTAGTATAAGTATTTTTGAACCGCTGCTCTTGGGTCCATACCTGCACGAATCTTTAATTCCAGTTCAATCGCTACGTCAGCTATGATTGCTTGCGGATCGATTACGTGATAAGGATGGTCAGGTGCCTTTTCTTGTGCCAGCGACAATTCTGTACAGCCCAACAAAATCACATTGCAGCCATACTCATCATGCATGCGACGCAAAATGCTGTGATAGATTTCGTCATCAACCACGCCCTGTTCCTTAATCTTGCTATAAATCAATTCAGTTACCAGTGGCTGGATTTCTGGCCCGCCTAACTCAGCTTTGCGTCCTACCTTTTCAATTTCATCTACATACAAGTGGTCATAAATCGACCCTTCAGTGGCAATCACTCCAATTTTTTGCTCTTGTGGATAGTCTTCCACAAACTTATGCACAGCAATCCGCATCATATGCAAAAAAGGAATATCTGTCAACTTGGCCAGGTCATCGTAAAAATAATGGGCCGTATTGCAGGGCATTACCAAAAAATCAGGACCAAGCTGTGCCTGTTGCAAGACATCTGCACGCAAGTCATAAAAGAAGTTAGGCTTGGTGTGGTCTTTAATATAGGCGGTGCGGTCAGGAATCTGGGCATCATTTACCAAAATGTAGTTCAGATAATCCTGATCCTTAGTGATTTTAATCCAGTGGTTGAGCATGCGCACAAAGCTTTCTGTTGCAATTGTGCCCATGCCTCCAATAATACTAAAGAAGTTCTTCATTTTTCCTGCTTTTCTAGCACATATTAGCTATTAAAGTGCTCGTCTTGCCCTTCCAGTTCATTGATTGCATGTTGGGCGACGGTAATATCAGAATCATACGGCGTGTCAATCCCGCGAATCTTTTGGAAGCCGTCCTCACCCTTGCCGCAAATCAGGACAACATCACCAGTATGGGCCATGCTAATGGCATCATGAATGGCCTTAACCCGGTCTAATTCAATCGTCACATCAACCTTGGAATGGTCAATTCCAGCATCGATTTCCCGGGCAATTTTGGCAGGATCTTCAAAACCAGGATCATCAGTCGTCAAGAAGGCCTTGGCCGCATAAGCATTTAAACTATTGCTAAAGCCTGACCGGCGAGAGACGCCTTTGTCGCCCGGAGATCCAAGCACTACAATGATTTTGGGATTGTCAAATTCGCGCTGCATAAAGCCCATAAGTGCCATCATCGAGGCCTCGTTGTGGGCATAATCAACTACGACAAGACCATGATTTTTCGTGACCTCAGTCTGCATTCTACCAGGAACCGTAACAGCACCGATTCCCGCAGCAGCTTCATCATGCTCCATTCCAGCTAAGCCAGCACCAATCACAGCCGCTGTCCCGTTGGACTCATTAAAGTCGCCCAACATCTGCAGCTGATAGTCGCCAGCAACCGGCAGCTTCTTTGCCTTTTCACTAACGCACAAGAGCTCAAAGCGAGTTCTAGCCATGTCGCTTTCAAGAGATGAATAGCGAAAGTCTATCGTTTCTTTCAAGTCTGGATTAGCAAATTTTTCATCAGCAAACAGGTAAATGCTGTCAGGTGCTGTCGTAGTTGTAGCCGCAGCATAGACCTCATCAAAATGGTCGGTGCAGGCGTTGATAATGCACTTGCGCGCATTAACTAAGAGCTGCAGCTTGCAGTGCAGGTAGTCCGCAAAGTTGGGGTGCTCGTTAGGGCCGATGTGGTCCGGCGTAATATTGAGGAAAAAGCCCAGGTCATAAGTCAGTCCAAATACCCGGTTCTTCTTATACGCCTGACTAGAAACCTCCATTACCAAGTGCGTCATGCCATTATCAACAGCTGTCCGCATATCGCGAAACAAGTCAAGGGACTCTGGCGTAGTCAAACTGGATTTGAAGGTGTCTTCAGGCTGTTGTCCAACCACATTGTTGACCGAAGAAAGCAATGCTGTTCTACCTCCGTTAAGCTGGTCCAGCATCCCTTTCAAAAAGTAGGCGGTGGTGGTCTTGCCCTTAGTACCAGTTATGCCCACCACAAACAAGTCATCTTGCGGGAAACGGAAAAAGGCTGCAGACAGCAAGGCCATGGCCTTAGAAACGTCACGCACAATCAGTGCGTGCATGCCCTTGCCTTCTGGATATGGTTGCTCTGCCACATAGCAGTTGGCACCGTTGTCTTTAGCCATTGACAGGTAAGTTGGCCGAAAGCCGGCACCCTTGCAGAAGAACAGGGTGTTGGTTTGGATATCGCGCGAATCATACGACACGTAGTCCATCTTAGTCATCACCGTATCCTGAACTGCACTCGACTTAAGCAAGTGATGCTCTTTTAAAATTAAAATACAGGTATTTAAGGAAATACTCATGCTATACCCCTCTATCTTTATCTTAATCAAAATTATACCACAGCTAGGCCGGAGTTTTTGCATTCTTGGGGTTAAGGGGAAGTGAAATAATAAAACTAGTCCACTTCTCATTAGACTCACAGCGAATTGTCCCATGATGCAAATCAACAATGCTCTTGGTTATCGACAAGCCTAGACCCGTGCCACCAGTCTTAGTGTTACGTGAAGATTCTACCCGGTAAAAGCGCTCAAAAATCTTCTTTAAAGACTCGGCCGGAATCAGTTCACCATTATTTTCCACCCGTAGCTCGACTTCATTATTGTTGACCAGATTGGCAATCAGGTTGATTTTGGTTGCCCCAGTGCCGTATTTGAGCGCGTTAGTGATCAAGTTATTATAAACCCGCACCAGCTTTTCTGGATCTGCCTCAATAGTCAGACTCTTGGGCCGGGATTCCACGTTGAAGGTAATGCCCTTTTCTTCAGCTTCGAACTCAAAACCGGCTGCCACCTGTTCAAGCATTGAAAAGATGTGCAAGCTGGACAAGGTCAGATTCTTGTCAATTGATTTTAAAGTGGTGTATTCAAGCAAGTCATGAGCTAAAGACTTCATCTGCTCTGCCTTCATATAGGCAATATTAAGATAGCGTTGGCGGTCATCCGGATCATCAACACCGCTCTTCAGCAAACCCAGGTAGCCAATAATTGACGTCAGCGGCGTCCTAATATCATGGGAGACGTTGCTAATCAGTTCATCTTTAGACTTTTCAATTGCCCGTTCTTCATTGATTGCATTGACAGTGCTTCCTACTAAGGAATTGATTGAGTCAATTACCTTTTGCAAGTCCGTCTTCACCTTGAAAGAAATGGTATGGTCAAAGTGGCCTTGGGCAATATAGTGCAGTTCTGAAATAACATGGCGCAGCTGCATCTGGTGGTAGCGCCGAATCAAGCGCCAGTAAAGCACTAGTAGGTCTCCAATTCCCATGAAGAACAAAAAAGTATTCTGCCAGGACCACAAGTGCCGGCCTCCGGCAAAGGTAATGGTCTTCTTTAAAAAATAGATGCCATTAACCAAGTTTTCATTCTGCAAAATGGTTAAGTTAATGAGAATGACCACCGATAAGTTCAGCAAGAGCAGCAGTACTACCGTGATTACGCCCTCTGCAAATAGTTCGCTTTTTTCCGCAGCCGTTAGCTTAACCCGTTCTTTTTTCATTAAGTTAGGCCTCTACCTTGTAACCAACACCCCAAACGGTCTGAATAACGTCTTCTCCGTTGGTAGCTTTTTGAATCTTGTCTCGCAAGTGCGAAACGTGCACCATGACTGTCTTGGCAGAAACAATTGACTCCTGCTGCCAAACCCGTTCAAAAATCTCATCGGCTGAAAATACCCGGTTGGGGTGACTCGCAAGCAGGTAAAGAATGCCAAATTCCAAGGCGGTCAACTGGATGTCTTGACCGGCAACGGTCTTAACTTCATGTGAATCACGGTTGATAACTAATGGTCCTACTTCTAAGACATCAGGTTCATCATCCTTGACCTGCTTTTGACTGCGGCGCAGTAAGGACCGCACCCGTGCCATCACCTCGAGCGGGTTAAAGGGCTTAGACACATAATCATCAGCGCCTGTAATCAAGCCCTTGATCTTGTCCATGTCACCAGTCTTAGCAGAAACAATGATAATTGGAATGTCCGAATCCTTGCGGACCTCCTTGATCACATCAATTCCACTCATGCTGGGCATCATCACATCCAAAATCATCAAGGCAATATTGGGCGTGGTCGTCAACTTGGTAATTGCTTCCTTGCCGCTATATGCCACAATAGGCGTATAGCCCTCATTCTTAAGGTAAATACTCAATAATTCAACGATTTCTTTGTCATCATCTACAACTAAAATTTTCATAGGATTAGTGCCCTCTTTATGTTATTAATTATCTCTGTTTTGTCATAATCTGTTAAATATAGTGTAGCAGAGTCTACGCCTAATATTTTAGTCAATTTTGGACTAATCACCTAATATTCAAGCCTTATTTATCTTTTTATTAAGAAAAAGGCTACTGGCCCCCTATAGAAAATCCTGATAAGAAAGTGCGCAGATGCAATTATCCTAATACAAAAATATTCCTAATGCCAACTAGTAGCACCAGGAATATTTTTGCTTATTCAATTTCTTTTTTGCCAGTGTACAACTCGTAGTAGTATCCCTGCTTCTTGAGCAGTTCTTCGTGGTTGCCGGCCTCAATAATGTGGCCATGGTCCAGCACCAAGATTAGGTCTGAATTAACAATCGTAGACAAGCGGTGGGCAATTACGAAACTTGTTCTCCCAGCAAGGAGGTTGTCCATTCCTGCTTGCACCAGCTTTTCAGTCTGCGTGTCAATGCTCGAAGTCGCCTCATCCAAGATCATTACTGGTTCATCGGCAATCATTGCCCGGGCAATACTGAGTAGCTGCATTTGTCCTTGGGACAGATCGCCACCATTACCGTCAATTACTGTTTTATAGCCTTCGTCCAGGTGGTGCACAAATTCATCGGCATGCGACAAGTGGGCTGCCTGGTAGACCTCGTCATCACTGGCTTCCATATTACCAAAGCGGATATTATCCATAACCGTCCCCGTGAACATGTGCGTATCCTGCAAAACAATTGACAGTGACCGACGCAGGTCATCTTTTTTAATCCGCTTGATTGGGATGCCATCATAAGTAATCGTTCCTGAGTTGATTTCATAGAAGCGGTTAATCATGTTGGAAATAGTCGTCTTGCCCGCACCGGTTTCACCAACTAAAGCAACCTTCATGCCGGGCTTGGCATCAATTGAGATATCATATAGGATCTGCTTGCTTGGCGTATAACCAAAATTGACATGGTCAAAGACAATGTGACCCTTAACCGTGATTTTCTTAACTGAACCATCAGGCTGGGGCACATTCCAATGCCAAGTCCCCTTGACATTTTCATCTTTAGAAATTGTCACATCACCGTCATCAACTTCTACTTCTTGGTCTTGCAAGTCAAAAATTCGTTGCGCACCCGCTAAGGCCATTACAATTGAATTCAGCTGTTGCGAAATTTGAGCAATCGGCATCGTGAACTGCTTAGACAGTTGCAAGAAGGCACCAATGACACCAAGTGACAATGCTGCAACGTGGTTAATGGCCACAGCACCACCCAAAACAGCAATTACGACGTAGAGCAAGTTGCCCACGTTGCCCATGATTGGAAACAGGATTGTGGCATAGGTATTGGCTTTGCCAGCTGCATCTTGCAATGCCTGGTTGTATGCATCAAACTCTTCTTCAACTTGTGGTTCATGGCTGAAGACCTTAATGACCTTGAGACCATTAAGCATTTCTTCATTATAGCCATTGACTTGACCTAACTCTTTTTGTTGGAGCTTGAAGTAGTGCGATGACCGACTTGTCAAGAATCTAACTATGCCCACCGATAATGCAAAGATAATCAATGTGCAGATTGTCAACTGCCAGCTCAAGGCAAACATGGCTGCCAGAGCAAAGAAGACGTTCAGCATTGAATTCAAGAACTGAGGAATCGACTGTGAGATCATCTGCATTAACGTATCAATATCATTAGTGTAGCGACTCATGATATCGCCGTAGTCGTTTTGGTCAAAGTAGCCAATCGGCAATCTTTCCATGTGCTCGAACATCTCGTTACGCACCCGGTACTGCACCTTTTGGGCTAAAACGGCCATCAACATTGAAAATAGATAATTAGAAATGAATCCAATCGCATAAAGTCCAAACATGACTGTAATGGCATGCCACAAAGGGCCAAAGTCAGGGTGAGCTTGCTTAGTCAGTGGAATAATATAGTCATTAATCAGCCGCTCAATAAATAATGAACCAGCAACAGTTGAGGCTGCCGTCAAAACGATTGCCACCATTGACGTGATCAACATCCAGGGACTAGTACTTGCAATCAGTTTGAGCAGGCGGGATAAGATACTAGTTCGGTGACCCCTTAGGCTTGCACTTTTATTTTCTACTGCTTTATCCAAATTTATCACCTACTTCTTTTGTTCTTCTTGGAACTTAGCAATTGAACTGTATAAGTCATTGCGTTTCATTAATTCATCATGCGTACCGATATCCTGAATCTTGCCTTCATCCATTACAAGGATCCGGTCGGCATCCTTAATGGAAACAATTCGCTGCGAGATGATAATCTTAGTCGTATCCGGCATATCTTGGGCAAGCGATTCCCGAATTTCACGTTCGGTTTGAGTATCGACTGCAGAAGTTGAATCATCTAGAATTAAAATCTTGGGATTTTTAAGCAGAGCACGCGCAATGGTAATCCGTTGCTTTTGACCACCAGAAACGTTTGTACCGCCTTGTTCAACCATAGTTTCATACTTGTCGGGCATTTCTCGAATAAAGTCATCGGCATGGGCAATCTTGGCTGCGTTGATAATTTGTTCATCAGTCGCATTTTCATTGCCCCACTTCAAATTTTCTTTAATAGTGCCAGAAAAGAGGACATTGTTTTGTAAAACCATGGCTACGTTGTCCCGCAAGGTCTTCAAGTCATAGGACTTGACGTTATGGCCTGAAACCCGGACTGCACCAGAATCTGTATCATAAAGACGCGGAATCATCGCCACTAAAGTAGACTTGGAGGAACCCGTTCGTCCAATTATCCCCAGCGTCTCACCCGGCCTAATGTTTAAGTTGATATCTCTCAGGGCTAGGTTCTTGTCAGATGGATCATACTTAAAGTTGACGTGGTCAAAGATCACCTCACCGTTGGTCATGTGCTCTAGCGGCTTGCGTGGATTGACAATTGACGGCTTCTCATTAATGACATCGGCAATTCTACGGCCACTAGCAGTTGAAATAACCAGCTGGGTGAAAATCATTGCCAAAATATTCAAACTATTTAAAACCGAATTGGAATATGAAAACATTGAAATCAGCTGCCCCGTCTGGAGGCTGCCGCCAACAATTTCCTTGGCACCAAACCAGCAAATGGCCAGGTTGGAAATGTTCAAAATCGCCATTACCACCATAGCATTGAGGGACATGATTTTTTGAGCCGTTGAAAACAGTTTGTAAATAAAGCCAGAGGACTTCTTGAATTTTGTAGTCTGGGGATCTTCTTGGACATAAGTCTTGACCTCACGGATGCCGCGAATGTTTTCCCGAACAACCTGGTTCATGCGGTCATAGCCCCTGAATATTTTGGGAAAGTACGGGCTGGCACTCTTAATGATTACGGCCATCAACAAGACAAAGATTGGCGCTAGCACCACGAAGACCAAAGATAGACGCGGGCTAATGATAAGGGACATGATTATCGAAACAATCAGCATCATTGGTGCTCTGACCGCAATTCTGATCAGAATTTGATAAGCCATTTGGACGTTAGAAACATCCGTAGTCATTCTGGTTACCAGACTGGCACTAGAAAACTTGTCAATATTTTCAAATGAGTAATCCTGTACACGGTAGAACATGTCCTTACGCAAGTTGGCTGCAAAGCCTGCAGCAGCATGGGCTGAAACATAACTGGCTGCCGCCCCTAAAACAAGAGACACAATTGTGATAACCAACAGGATTAGTCCCCATTTTAAGATGTAGGACATGTTGCCCTTCATAATGCCGTTATCGATTAAAATACCTACCAGATAGGGAATCAACATTTCAATGATGACTTCTCCTATAACGAACATGGGCGACAACAAGGATAATTTCTTGTACTGCCTGATAGATTTACGCAGTGTATTAACCATTAAGTACCTCTTTCTATTAATAAAATGCCACTCATTTTACCACTTGCAACAACTTAAAGGGATAAATAGATGATCATCTATTTATCCCTTTAGTTATATAATTAGATAAGTATAACGCTTTTCTTGACAAAAAACACTTTATTTGCTTCTTGGTGCAGGCGTGAATACAGAACCTACAATCTGGTAGTGCCGACGGAAAAGCCAGCGTACTCCGTATGCGAGCGCTGCGATGATGACATTGTAAATGCCAGGCAAGACTGGGTTGATTACCCGCACAATTGGAAGGGTCAGAAGCCAGAAGCAAACAAGAAAAATTCCCATCATTGCGGCCATGCCCAGCAGCAATTTAGACCAGGGAATCTTCCTATTCTTGTTACCAGCAGGTAAGACCCACTCGTTGTATTTGGTCATGAAGATACCCATGACAACCCCAACAATGAGCAAGGTGGTAATCCCCATCTGCGGATTATCTTTAGAGGCAGGTTGGAACATCCCGATAACGCCAAAAATACCAACAAAAAGCGTTATGTACAATAAGGCGCTATCGACTGCATACTGCCAAAATGGGATGTCGGCGGCCGTTTTTTTCTTCGGTGCCAGCATTTCGGCTGCCTTCAACTTGGGCGGCATGTTATAAAAGGTATTGGCAGGCTGGCCGCGGCGCTGGGCTACCACCAGATCGGGTAATAGTGCATTGACCCGGCTAACTGCCTCATCCGTACTCATTTTGCCTTGGGCTTCTAGCTCTTTTTGCAGGCGAAAAACATAGTCCGTATTCTTGTTACTCAGCTGCCGACGCAGTTCTTGCGGCGCCATCTGCTTAATCTGATCCTCCTGATTCTGATTTGCAACTTTTTCTTTTAGCTTTTCTTGTTTACTAAGATCAATCTTTGCTTCTTGCTTGTTCTTCTTTTCAGCCATTATCTCTCCTTAAACATTGAATCTAAATTCAATTACGTCACCGTCTTGAACTTCATAATCTTTGCCTTCAAGGCGAAGTCTACCAGCTTCCTTAACCTTTTGCATGGTCTCGTACTGGTCTAAATCAGCATAGGAAACCACCTCAGCGCGGATAAATCCCCGCTCAAAGTCAGAGTGGATCACGCCTGCAACTTGCGGTGCCTTCATCCCCTTATGGAAAGTCCAGGCCCGCGTTTCGGGTCCACCTGCAGTAAAGAAGGTGCGCAGGCCCAAGATGTGGTAGGCCGCTCTGATCAAGCGGTCAAGACCAGACTCACTTACACCTTCTGCTTCTAAAAATTCAGCCTTTTCATCATCATCAAGACCAGCAATCTCTTCTTCGGTAGCCGCTGAAATTCCTAAACAGCCTGCATTTTCACTATCCGCATGTTTTTTAACAATTTGGTAGTACCGGTCACCTTCTGGATCAGCCATCGCATCTTCTGCAATATTGGCCACGTAGATAACCGGCTTGGCCGTCAAGAGAAACAAGCCTTTGACAACTTGCTGCTCCTCTTCAGTAAAGTCAATTGAGCGAACCGCCTGGCCCTCTTCTAGGACCGGCTTGATCTTTTCCAAAACGCTGTATTCAGCTTTGGCTTCCTTATCATTCTGCTGGGCAATCTTCTTAACCTTGGCCATACGGCGGTTAACCGCATCAAGGTCGGCAATCGTCAACTCCAAGTTGATAGTATTGATGTCTTCTTCTGGATCCACCTTGCCTGTGACAGAGGTAATATTATCATCATCAAAGGCACGCACCACATGAATAATTGCATCTGTTTGGCGGATGTTTTCTAGAAACTTATTGCCCAGACCTTCGCCTTTGGACGCTCCCTTGACTAAGCCCGCAATATCGGTAAATTCAAAGGTCGTGTGGACGATTTTTTTGGCAGGAATGAGTTCCTGGATCCGGGCCAGACGCTTATCTGGCACCTCAACCATCCCCACGTTTGGTTCAATGGTTGCAAACGGGTAGTTGGCCATTTCAGCCCCAGCCTTAGTAATTGCATTAAACAAGGTTGACTTGCCAACGTTCGGCAAGCCGACAATCCCGGCAGTTAGTGACATCTTTATCCTCTTCTTTTCCTATAAAACTACTTCTTAATTTGATTAAACCCTGGACGGGCAATTTCTTCCTGTGCTACGTACAATTCATTTTTGCCGTTGACCGGATCATTTGCCTTGGTCAAGACCTTCTTCAAGTTATGTGCAAACTTGGTCCTAGGCATCAGCACAATATGGCCACAGCCCATGCACTTCAACCGGATATCTGCACCTAGACGCAAAATTTCCCAGTTATTGGTCTTGCATGCGTGCGGCTTTTTCATTAGGACGGTATCAGCCAGACCATATGAAATATCCTTATTCATCGAGATCAACACCTAGCTCTGCTAAAATCCGGTTCAGTTCATCTACAGAAGTAAAGGCAATCGACAGACGGCCACTGCCCTTCTTGCTTTCAGAAATATTAACGCTTGAGCCTAACTTATTGGACAACTGGTGTTCACTGGCGCGAATAAAGGCGGACTTGCGCACCGTCTTCTTTTGCGGTTTTTTCGAGTTGAGACTGGCAACCAATGCTTCGACCTTACGCACCGGCATGCCCTCTTTAACCACCCGCTTGGCCACTTCATCGATCTTGTCCTTGTTCTTCAAGCCCAAAAGCGTTCTAGCTTGGCCCATTGAGAGTTCACCGTGTTGCAAGAGGTGCTTGGTCTTATTGGGAAGCGAGAGCAGGCGCAAGTAGTTGGCAATATAAGGACGGGACTTGCCCATTCGCTTTGACACTTCTTCTTGGGTTAGGCCTAGATTCTTTTGCAGCATCTCGTATGCCTGAGCTTCTTCCAGCGGAGTCAAGTCTTCTCGCTGCAGGTTTTCTAGGACTGCCACCTCCATCATTTGGCTTTCGCTAAAATCACGGACAATCGCCGGCACTGTGGTCTTTTTGGCTAATTTTGAAGCCCGGTAGCGACGCTCACCTGCAATGATTTCATAACCATTAACAGACTTGCGCACAATAATCGGTTGGAAGACACCATTCTCTTTGATCGAATCAGAAAGTTCCTTAAGCGTCTTGTCATCAAAATTTTTCCGGGGTTGGTAAGGGTTGGGTCTGATATCGTCAAGGTCAAGGTCAAGAATTTCTTCTTCAGCCTCTTCAACCTGTGGCTCATCTTCAAAAAGAGCCTCAATGCCGCGGCCCAAGCCGCCCTTTTTCTTTGTTTCTTTACTTCTTGAGTCTCTTGCCATGATTCTTCAGTACCTCCTTGGCCAAATCATCATAAACTTCAGCACCACGTGAATTAGGCGCATATTCAATAATCGTTTCACCGTAACTGGGAGCTTCGGCCAACTTGGTAATGCGCGGGATAACGGTCTGATAAACCTTGCCCGCAAAGTACGACCGCACCTCCTTGACCACTTCTGCACCCAAATTTGTCCGGGCATCCAGCATAGTCATCAAAACTCCTTCAACGCCTAGGTCCTTGTTAAAGTGTTTTTGAACCAAGCGGATGGTGTTGAGTAATTGGCTCAACCCTTCCATGGCATAATATTCACTCTGCACGGGAATTAGAATCGAGTTAGAGGCCGTAAAGGCGTTAATCGACAACTGGCCTAGAGACGGCGGACAGTCAATAAAGATAAAATCATAGTCACCACTAACCGTGTCAATCGCCATCTTCAAGCGCGTCTCCCGGGCCATCATACTGATCAGCTCGGTTTCAGCACCTGACAAGTTAATTGTTGCGGGTACTAGATCCAGCCTATTAGTTGTAGTATGGAAAACCGTGTCTTTCAGGGGCACATCATTAATCAAAACACTGTAAATGTCCTGGTTGATTTCCGCTTTTTCAATTCCTAACCCAGAAGTTGCATTTCCTTGCGGGTCAATATCGACAATCAAAACGCGGTAGCCGCGTTCAGCAATTGAAGCTGCCAAATTGATGGTCGTCGTGGTCTTGCCCACGCCGCCTTTTTGGTTAGCAACCGAAATTACACTTACCATATTTTCCATGCCTTCCTACTTTCTTTTTAATTCAATCGTAATCCTGTAGTCATCAGAACTGTTATTTTCCTTAACTTTAACCTTGATGCCTGATTCCTTGGCCAGTTTAACAGCATGTTTGATTGTGTTAATCTGCACCTTCAGGTCCTTCGGAATGCGGTTTACGGCTCGCTTAGTATTGTCCACTTTCTCTTTTTGCTCGGTCCTATCATTTTTATGGGCAAAGTAGCTATCAACATCCTTAACGATCTTTTCAGTATCACTTACATTTAAATTGCGGGCAAGAATCTCATCCAAAACGCGGCTCTGATCCTTCTCACTCAGACCAACCAGGCAGCGCCCATGCCGCGGTGAAATCTCCCCACTTGCCAGATAACTCTGCACTTTCGGTGTTAGTTTAAGCAGACGCAGCTTGTTTGCCACATAAGACTGGGACTTGCCAATGTTTTTGGCTAGCGTTGTCTGGGTAAGTTTATTCAACTTCATTAAATTGTGATAGGCCTGAGCTTCATCAATCGGGTTAAGGTTCTCGCGCTGCAGGTTTTCAATTAAAGCTAGAGAGGCTGCCTGCTTGTCATCCATATTGTTGATGATTGCTGGAATCTTTTCCCAGGTTAGCAGTTGGGCCGCCCGAAAGCGGCGCTCGCCTGCAACAATTTCATAGCCGGTCCCTTGCTCACGCACCACAATCGGCTGCAAGAGCCCATCCTGATTAAGCGTTGAAGCCAATTCCCGAATTGACTCGTCAGAAAACTCATGCCGTGGTTGATAAGAGTTAGGTTTGATTTTGCTTAGTTCTATATCTTGTATTTGTTTGCCCTTAGGAATTTCATCATGATGCCTTAGAGAAGAAAATAATGACATATTGCGTCTCCCTTTTTTTACTGAATTGGTTTACGGTGCGGTGTTCCCGCTTGCCGTGGATATTTCTTGGGTGTGGCCTTTATCTTTTGCACAAGAATCAGCGTTCTTTCTTCATCACTGCCAGGCAGCTGCAGTTCTTCACTCTGCATCACTTGGCCACCCAAAACTGCAAGTGCCTTTTGCCCGCTTTCGAGTTCACTGGCAGCTTTGAGGCCTTTAAGCGCAATGAAGTAGCTGCCTAATTTAACTAGCGGCAGGCAATACTCGCTTAAAACTGCCATATTGGCCACCGCACGCGCCGTTACAAGATCAAATTGTTCGCGGTACAGCTTATTTTGCCCAATGTCTTCAGCCCGACCATGAACTAACGCAACTTCTTTTAGGCCTAACTGGTCAACTAAATTTTGCAAAAAAGTTAGACGTTTGCCCAAAGAGTCAACAATGGTCACTTTGAGGTCAGGCCGCAAAATCTTGAGGGGAATTGAAGGAAAGCCAGCTCCAGCTCCGACATCACACAAACTGCTGCCTTGCTTAAAGACCTCACTAAAGACAAGCAGGGGCGTGATACTATCGAAGAAATGCTTCAGATAGACTTCGCCTTCTTCGGTTATCCGCGTAAGGTTGACATGCTGATTTTCTGCCAGCAGACTAGTAAAGTATTGGTTAAACTGGTTGACTTGCTGGTCAGTTAATTTAAAATTACGCTTTGATAATTCTTGGACAAATTGTTCAGGACTCATTTTTCACCCGTGAAACCTTGTTTCACACCCTTTAAATTTAACGCTAAAAATGGCTTATTGTAAAGCCATTACATCCCCTTAATTATGAAATATTTTTCGACACTCGTCAAAGTCTAATTATTTAAAGTAGACTATAATATTGTCAAAGGAGAAAAACATGATTGTTACCTTAATTGTTTTAGTCTATCTGGCCCTCAAAACTTACCGTGGTTACCAGACTGGTTTTACCCGGTTGATTTTTAACCTGGTTTTTGCGGCAATCGTTTTTATTGCTGCCATTCTGCTGCAAAATCCGCTTGGCAACTTTATTTATGGGCAAGTCACCGGGCAAAATATTCAAACTACGCTAACTCCAGGGGCCAACTTGATGCTCTTTCGCTTTTTGGCCTTTTTTATTATTTTATTTGTGGGCAAATTGGTTACCAAGATGTTCAAATCTTGGCTGCCCACGAAGAATCCCCATACAACGAACTTTGGCACTATCTTAAATGGCGTCTTGGGGGCGATTGTGTCTTTTTTTGCCAGTTATTTTTTTATTTATATCATTCTTTCAATGCTTAATGCTCTGCAAAATCCGTGGTTCATCCAGCAAACACTTGATTCTTCTTTCTTGCGTTTTATTATTTACAGTACACCGGGTTTGTCCAACGGGTTGTTCAACAGCATCTTCAGTATTAGTCGGACAACTGCATAAGGCCAGCATTGGCAACTCGCCCGCGTAATTGCTCTATCACCTGTCTAAACTTGGGCTTAATAGACTGCTAGATAGCTTTGTAGTATACTGTTCATGTAATTAGACCATTTATGAATTCATGGGAGGACAATGTGAAAAGAAAATTTGCACTAAAGAAATTTGTGACCGTCGCTGCCGCTATCGCACTAGCAGCACCAATTTGCACCAGCACCCTTAGTTCAGTTGCCAGTGCCGATACAAGCAGTCAGCCAAAACAGAACCTGGAAACTGGTTTAAAAGACCAAAGCAAGAAGGTAAAGACCTTCAAGGTAGCAGTTGTCAAAAAGAACTATGGTATCTACCAAGGAAACTTTGCAAACAAGCAGGGTGCCAAAAAGTACTTCCACCAAACTTTCAACGTTAACCACACCTTTACCCACAACGGTAAAAAATACTACTGGCTCAACAAAAAAGGACACTCGGCAATTGGCTACATTAACCAAAAGGCTGTGGCCAAGCCCAACCAAGCTAAACTAGTTGACGATCCATACGTAAGTCAATACACGCCCGTCAAGACCCCGTGGGGCTGTGCCGGGGCTTCAATGGCCATGCTGCTAGGTTCACAGGGACAAAAGATTACCACTAACTTGCTCAAAAAGATCCAGAACAATCTGCCAATGCAGCCTACCAAGGGCGGACAAAAGGGCAATGTTTATACTGGAGTCGGCTTTGGCTATGTGATCAGTCCCGGTGCCTTAGCCAAGTATGCCCGCACCTTTAAGAGGGGTAAGAAGGTTATTAACGTTTCTGGTAAGAAGTTAACTGTCAACGACATGAAGATGTATGTTCAAGCTGGCAAGCCCGTTCTATATTATGGCTTTTCCTCCTACCAAAAACCAGGCGACTATAACCGCAACCACTGTAAGGTTATTACTGGTTATAAAAAGGGAAAGTTCCGTGTTTATGACCCGCTCTACTATTCTGCAACAGATGGCGCTGGAACTGGCGGCAAGAACATGAAGTATGACCACGGCGCCATTGCCTGGGTGCCCAAGTCAGCCATTCAAGCAGAATTTTGCCACAAGGCGCTGACTATTAAATAAAATGACTCAAAATGAAGTTAACCCCTAGAATTAGACGTTAACATTAATTTATATTCGCTAAGGCCGTATTCCGATATTCAATTGGAGTGCGGCCTTTTAGCGTGTGTCTGATGCTAGTTTGACTGTAGTATTTAATCCACTTTTCCATGACTTCCTGCAGCGCCTTTCTGGGTGGGATGCGTAGTAGCCTAGTCCAACCTTCCTGACGTGAAAGAGGCTTTCGCAGGCCGCATTTTTCCGCCAAAAAATCGCATAGAAGAAAACCAAGTCATTTCCGACTACCAATAATTAGTCAAAAATAATTGCGCAAATTTAGAACTAACCAGGAATTAGTCTTTGATAAAGCTAATACTGCTAAGGAGAAGAGAATCGCTTTTCTTCATTATCGTTTTGCTTTTTTAGGAATCTTTATTGGAACTATTTCTTCGAAAATAATGCAATGGTTAGTTTCAACTGTTGATCAAAATTTTGGGGCATCGTCCATGGGAGCTTTAAATACTATCCTTTGTGTGCATTTGTCATTGAAAGACATATCCAGCTTTTATCCGTATGCCATAAAACTTTGCGGGAAATAGTTGCAGCTACAGAGCGGCTGCTATAGCTTTCTTTAAGCATGTTAAGTGCCTGTAATTTTTGTTCAACGGTAAATTTAACCATAATAAAACCCTCCAGATGAATTTGAGTCCAATCTAGAGGGTTAACTTCAAAATTTAAACTTGGGCGTCTTTTTTATAATTCAATTACCTTGGAACAATAGCCAGCCACCACGGGATCATGTGTAACAATCACCAGCGTCTTGCCCATCATGTTTAGCTGTCTTAATTCCTTCATAATAATGTCGCGGTTCTGCTCGTCCAGCGACCCGGTCGGCTCATCCGCCAGAATTAACTGGCTGGGTTTAATTACGGCCCGGGCGACAGCAACCCATTGCTGCTGGCCACCAGAAAGCTCATAAACCTTGCTGTCCTTATAATCTTCAAGACCAACCCGCCTGAGCGTCTCGTCAATCTGCCTTATCTTAGCCGCTTTGTCCTTCCTAACATATTTCTGCGCCAAGACCAGATTTTGGGCAACGGTCTGATTATCGATCAGAGCAAAGTTTTGAAAGATGTAATTAATCTTATTGCGAATCTGCCGGTTTGCCTGCCTGCTGTTGGGCTTAATGTTACTTTGCCCGTCGAAAATATAGCTGCCAGAATCAAAGCTATCAATTAATCCAAGGATGTTTAATAAAGTCGACTTGCCACTGCCACTGGCACCCATAATGGCTACCATCTCTTTGTCCTTGACTTCTAAATTCAAATTCTGAAAGACGTTCTTGCGTCCAAAGGATTTGGTTAAATTGTGGATTTCAATCATTGTCTCACCCGCCCTTCAATACTTGAACAATATTCTGGTTTTCCTGGCCGATAAAGATGATCAGCGTCACCAATAGGTCAACCCCTGCTAACAGTACACCAACCAGCAATGCCCCAGTGCTCTTGCCCCAAAAGCAGGCTACGCCGATTTGAACTGCATATAGGCTTAATAAGAGGATGATAGCCATGCTGTAACGGTCAATGACCTTAAAGCCCAGCAGGCGCAAAATCGATAACTTCCGCTCATTGGTTCTGAAATAGAGGACCGCGCTGAAGGCCGAAACGACCAGTGAGATCGTAAAGGTAACTCCTAGCAGAGTCAGTGAAAGCAGCAGGCCCAAGCGATATGTAATAGTAAGATCATTGGCAAGCGAAGCTGCCGTTGCGAACTTTATCCGGATGCCCCGCATGTATTCAGCCCGGCCTAAACGCTTAATCAGCGCCCGGTTATGCCGGTTATTTTTGATTCTGATGGGATTAATCAGACCCGAAGCGGACAGCTGTAGTTCACTCCAGTGATCCAGGTGGTCCGAATCAATCAATTCATAGATTGGCCGCTTAAAAAGCTTAAGCTGTTCATTGAGATAAACCGGAGTCGCTGGCGCAGACCGATAGTACACAATATTTACCTGTGTTTTTGCCAAGTCTTTTTCCGACTTGTCTGACCGGTCAAGGACAAGTAGTTTAGTCAGTTTAGTTACCTTGTCATGATCCTTCCTCATTTCAATCGGCACGTAGAATGTGTTTTTCAGCCCCGCAGATGCATTTAGACCAAGACGCTTAAGGTAGTTTCGATTAATCCGCACCATCTGGTAACTGTCCTTTGGGGCAAAGCTGCCAGCAACCTTGAAGCGAGCCAGGTTCCTTTGCGGGTTAGTGATTGCACCGGACACAAAATAGGCATTGCTCCTTTTTTCCAGGTCATTAAAGAAGCGTCCTATCTTGGCCTCATTCTTGCCATTATGGACATCGTCGTTTCTAATGGTTTCGGCAGAAACAAGACTAGTTCGTTCCGCCGTCAGGTAGCTGCCCAAGCGGGCCACCCTGTCGTATTGTCTGTTTTTTTCATTGATTTCCTTAATATTAACCAATCCGCCTATTAGCAATACTGTGGTCAATACTACCGTGGCAATCTTGATTACTAGTGTGATAGCCATGCCCAGGTTGAAGTTGATGCCCTGCTTTAGCAGCGTAATGATTCGAATACTCCTAATCAGGGCAAGTGCGATGAGAATAGACAGGGCAAAAATCATGACGACAGCCAGCTGGCTAACTAGCACCCACTTGGCAAAGCCAGCTGGCCAGTAAGCGAAAAACAATCTGATTCCGATATCAAAAAGCAAGCTAGCTCCAAGTAGGGACACAAGCGGCAACGTGAACAGCTTCCCTACCACGTCCAAGTTAGACATGCCCAACAGTTTGTACACGCCGATTTGCTTAACGCTTGTCAGTGGTATCGAAAAGGTGGCGAGGACTGTTAGCACAGCCAGTATTAGGAACAAGGCCAGATAAATCATCAGCGTCCTATTAACATACTCCTTTTTGGAAAACACTTTGGGCGTCAATAGGTCCTTCTCATTCGTATTAAAAAATGCAGCTAATTTGCGCACAACTGCCCTGCGGTGCCTCGAGCTTCCGATAACCGTGTAGACGCCGTTCACGGACTTGTTATCCTTGCCCCAAAACTTGTCGAGGCTCTGCAGCCTGATACGCTCGCTTTTCCAGAACACGGGGATATCCCTGCCATGTACATACGTAGTCTTCTTGTTGGGAAAGAGATTAAACTTCTTATTTCGGGCGAAGAATTCATAATAGGGGAAGCTGGCCTTGTTGGCTACAGCCGACTTGATTACGGTTTCCCCGCCATAATCGGTCTTGATCATCGTCAAGCCATACCTGCCAGCCATGCGCTTAAAAAAGGGCAACGTCTCGTCTGCCGTGCGTGGACTATTAGACAAGTACACCTTAAACGAGTTTGATGTCTCCTCTATTTTCTCAATCCGATCTTGGTCCTTAGTTTGGTAAATGTTGATTACCAATAGACCCGCCAGAACGGTCATCATTACCAAGAATAGGCTAACTACTTTTTTGATAAGATCACTTCCTTTCAGTTGTAATAATATTAGTAAATAAAATAGTATTATTGTGTATATCAGTAAAAACTCTTGCATACTTTTAGAAAAGAAAATTTTTCTAAATAATTGCGTATGCAAGAGTAGTAGGCAATAAAGGAAATTAATTAGTTATTTGTTATTATTCATAACTCCACCAATAATTTAGCCCTGTAGCCGGAATTTTGGTATACGTTGCTTGAGACCAATTTCCAGCTCTAGCAACAGCCTTATTCCGATTACTTTTACTGGTTCCAACCGCCGAACCATGTCTACGAGCAGTGTGAAGATAATCGGAATAGCCAAATATACCACTCCAACCTATTCCATAGTTCCATATGCCACCACCAACATTTTGTGCTAGTGTAGTGGTGGCTGTGCCAGTAAGTCCTAAAGAAGTAACTATAGTAGCGATTGACAATATCTTTTTAAACATGTAATTCGCCTCCTGATTTACTAACCCATATATTGCCTATATAAAATATAGCATAATATACATAAAAAAAGCAAGCGCTTACATATCACAAAAAATAAAAAGACCAACTGAGCTCCTTGCCCGGTTGGCCTAATAGTCTTTAAAAGTTATCGTATTCGACACGCTCATCATTATACACAAAGACGGCACCCAAACGGTCTGGATCATCATGCCAATTAGGTAGTGGATGCCCAGCAAAAAACAGCCGCTTACATTCAATCTCGGCTTCGACCGAATCTTTGGTAAAGGTGGTTACGCCCGCCAAGTCGGTTTCCACCGGATAGCCCGTGCGAGGGTCAATTAGGTGGTGGTACTTGTGCCCATCGACAACTAAGTAGCGCTCATAGGTCCCACTAGTAACAGCTGAGCACTGTCCTACCATCACAGAGGCAATGTTTTTGCCACGCGGTTCTTTGGGATCCTGTACCCCGATTGTCCACTGACCGCTTTTTCTTTTAGGTGAATCACCTACCAGCAACACGTTACCACCCAGGTTGATAATTCCTGACTGTACACCGTATGCACGCCAAAAGTCACGAATGCGGTCTGCAATCCAGCCCTTGGCAATACCGCCCAAGTCCAGTTCCATACCTTTTTCCTTCAAGAAGACAGACTGGTTTTGATCATTTAATTCGACTTTGAAAGGGTCAATGAGCTTCATTTTTTCCTTGATTTGCTCATCAGTTGGCACATGGGCGTCCTTGAAGCCAATTGACCATAGTTTGACCAGGGGCCCAATCAGTGCATTAAAACCAAAGTTAGCCCGGCTCTCCTTAACTGCTAGCTTAACCAAGCTATAGGTGCCGCTGGAAAGCTGGACGGCTTTTTTACCAGCAGCGTGGTTGACGTCCATTACTTCAGAATGATCACGGTTAACCGTCAGTAAGTCTTCATAGTGGTCAATCAAGTCAAAAGACTCTTCAATTACACGTTTGTCTTGAGCACCAAAAACCTGCAGGGTAATTGTTGTGCCCAAGGCATGGTGTTGACCGACTTCTTGTTCTAAAGCTAAATTTTCAATCATGTTATTAATTCCTAATTTTCTAAATATTTTTCTCTTAATACTTCTTGCAGACCTTGATCAATAGCTAATTCATTCGCAATATATGCGTCAAGGCCACCAAAGTTTTCATTAATCGTAATAAGACTGGTATCCAAAAAGACATTGGCCACTGATCCCAGAACGCGCATGTTGGCCCGAAAACGGTCGTTTTCACCCGCTTTTTTAAAACGGCGATCACGCACTGCCCGGTAGTCACTAAGCATACAGTTAGAATACAAGTAGTCGCGCCTGATTGTTTCCATGTCTACGCCCAAGACGTAAAGAAGGATAACTGTAACTAGCCCGGTGCGGTCCTTCCCTTCTGAACAATGGTAGAGAACTGCCCCGCCAGATGATTCAGCCAGCAATGCCAGAATCTTGTGAAAACTTTCTTGGGAATCCTTAGAAAGAATGTGTCGGTTATACCGCTTGCACATCATGCGCAAGCCTGCATACTGGTCGCGCCGGTATGCAGCAAACTCTTCCTGCATGTCTAAGCCATGGCCGCCAGTATTTTCTTCAACTGACAGAGGGTACTCGTAATGGGTCACTCCTGCGATAAGCTTATCAGGATTATTCCGGCACTCAGCTGGTGAACGCAGGTCGATAATTTTATTTAAGCCATAAGCAAGCAAGAACTGCTCATCTTCAGGCGTTATCGCACTAATATTGCCAGTCCGCAACAAGCGATGACACTTAATTTTGCGGCCGTCAAAACCACAATACCCGCCTAAGTCGCGTGGATTGCGTACTGATTTTACCGGTAAGACAAGAGGAGCAGACATAGGAGATCCTTTCTAAAAATAAAAATAGCCGGACAGTTGTTCCTATCCGGCTATTTTACTCTCTGCTAGTCAATCTAGCAAAAATTTATTTATTTGCTTGTTTCACAAACTTGATGAAGGTGTCAACCAAGCCTTCTACTTGCTTGATAGTTGCTTCATCAGTGAGTTCACCAGTTTCTTTGTCAAACTTAGATGGGGCTTGACCAATCAAAACTTCGTTGCCTGGCAACACATTGGCACTCATATCAGGTGAAAGTAAAATTTCACGGATATCTTCTTGGGCACGGCTAGTACCTTGTCCACCAAAGGAAGCACCTAAAACAGCAACTGGCTTCATCTTCATCACATTCGGGCCAGCGTGTGAACCAAGCCATTCAAGACTGCTCTTTAAAGCAGCTGGAATAGTGTGGTCATATTCAGGCGTTGTGATAATAATGCCGTCAGCACTCTTAATATCTTCAATCCAAGCCTTGATTGAGTCGTCAGCCATTTGCGTCCTGCAAAATGGAGTCAACTTGTCAATTTCTTTTACTTCAATGTCTGCCTTGTCACCACAATGCTTAGCAATAAATTGTGCTAAGAAGCGATTATATGAGAAAGGTGCATTTGTACCAACAATTGTTAATAATTTCATTCTTGGTCCCCCTTACTTAGTAACTTGCGCATACCACTCGTCAACTTCATCAAAGAAGTGGCCCAAGAATTCAACAGTAGACTTGTCTTTCAAGTCGCCATTGTCATCAAATTGTGCCGGTGCGGTACCCATCATAAATTCATCACCATTAAAGACATCAGCACCAAAGCCAGGAGCCGTCAATAAGCTCTTCAACCGACTTTGTGAACGTGCAGCCCCTTGAGGCATTGGCGAAGTTGAAACAATAACAACTGGCTTGCCCTTAAACGGGTGGATGTCACATGACAGCCATTCAAGTGCGCTACTCATGGCACTAGTCACTGAGTGCTGTTGTTCTGGTGAACCAAGTAATACCAAATCTGCAGCCTCAATCTCTTGAGCTAGAGTCTTAACAGATTCAGGGATGCTTTCACCCTCTTTAAACATTGGAATACCTTTTACAGTTGCCAGTTTAAAGTCGTATTTATCAGCAAAATGCTTAGAAATAAACTTAAGCAATGCTTCATTAAATGAATTATTGGCATTTGAGCCAGATAATGCAAGGATTTTCATAAAAAACCACCTTTCGGAAAACTAATTTCTGTTCACATTATAGCATTTTTCACATTCATTTGATATTAACTTGCTTAACGAACGCTTCGACTATATAAATAAAAAGGACAACGTATAATCGCTGCCGCTATTTCTAACTTATTCTTTGATGTTTTTCTTGTTGCCATCCGTTTCAAATAGTGAAACTTTGCTGGTTTTACTCAACCAGTCATTCATAATCGCATCATTGATTTGTGCTGACAACACGTTAACAATCTGCACCTGAGAAAATTTGGCAATCCTGTTCACAATTAACGAGGCAATACCAATCGTAGTAATCCAATTTGCAATAACAATATTTTTGATTTTTTCATTAGAGTATTTGGTATCTTTATACTGCTCTTTGAACCTGGCAACACCTAGGTCAATTAGCGTGTTGGCAATTATTTCACTACCAAACTTGCCGTTAACGAACATTGCGCGAAAGAGATTCTCATGATCCTGGGCAAATTCAATATAAGATAAGTCAACATCAATTAGCGGCTTACCCGTATGTTCAACTTGAAGGATATTAGTTTTCAAGTTCTCAACAATCTTATGCAATACTTCCTTACGCAGCTCACTCATATTGTTAAATTCAAGGTACAAAGGTTGCGTTGAAAAGTGTCCTGCCTTAGCAATGCTACGGGCAGTCAGACTCTCAATTCCATCCCTGACAACCATTTTATAAGCTATGTTTAAAATCTTATTTCTGCCAATTTCTTTTTTTCTTGCCATCTTGGTTACCTACCGCTAGGCGTTACTGTCTAGAAATTCATCGTAATAAGACGAAACCATGTCCGTCACTTCAGCTTTACTTAACCCTTGCGATGCACAAAAAGACAAGAAAGCAGCGGACAAGATATAGCCGCGTTCACTATCATCAGTTAAGTCATCAGAAAAGTTCATGTTTATACTATTATTTTGATAATCGGTTGATAATTCAATTGATTTATCATTTGGAATTTCATTCATTGTTATACCTCAACTTAAAAACATTTTGCCAACCTAAGCTATCTTTATATAGTTTAAATAAAAAGATAAAAATCAATAACATATGCACATATGATTAGTGCCCATCCAACAATTACTCAACCACCAAAAAGTAAATAAAAATACCAACTTTCTGTATTAATTAATAATTGTACAATTTTTAACAATCATTGCAAGTTATCTAATGCCAGTTATCTAGTATTATAATAGTAAACCAAAAAGCCCTTTGTCAAGGGTTAAAGCTTTTAGCCCTAATGATTTCCGTTATTTTAACCAGCTTACCCACCATTTTTCAAATAACTTGTACGTACACAGAAAAAGTGCTGTATTTGTGTTTAGCACAATAACATCACTTCTAATTAACATCTTTAATTATTAGGCGATTCTGCTCAAACCGTCCTCGACTACTTTTGCTTGGCCATTTCACCATCCATCATTTTATAAATGTGGTCAGCATATTTTTCGAGTCGCGGATCATGAGTTACCAGAATAACCGCCTTTTGGTAGTCTTTAGCCAAATCCTTAAAGAGCTTGCCTACTTCGTTAACATTTTTACTATCAAGCGAAGCAGTCGGTTCATCCGCTAGCAGAACTTCTGGATTAGCATAAAGCGCACGAGCAATCGCAGCACGCTGTTGCTGACCGCCAGATAGTTCACTGGGATACTTATTGACGAGCGCCGTAATGCCGAGTCGCTCAAGCAGCTTTTGTAAGACAGCTTTATTAATATTACAACTTTTTTTGACATGGTCCACTAGTTCGAACTGCTCCTTCACCGTTAAAAAGGGAACAAGGTTGTAAGACTGTAGGACAAAACCAATATGATTTAAGCGCAAATTATTATTTTCTCTGCTGGAAAGCTGGGCAATATTTTGGTTGTTAATCAATACCTGTCCTGAAGTTGGCTTTTGCAGTGAACCAGCTATTGTTAAGAATGTGCTTTTACCAGCACCAGATGGTCCCATGATGAGAACAACTTCACCCTTATTAGCCTTAAAGTCAATCTTCTTAAGTGCAGCCACTTCAGTTGCACCCTTGCCGTAAATCTTTTGGACATACTTTAATTCAATAATTGCCATCTTATTCTCCTATCGCTTGTGCTGGGTCTACTTTCAGAATTGACCTGACCGGAATCAGGCTGCCAATAATACCCGTTACGAGCAAGCCAACTGTGCCACTGATCATGATCTGGGGTGTAAAACTCATTGGAACTGCTGCAGGAAGAACCTTAGCAGTCGCCAGCATTGCCACAAGTCCGATCACTACACCACAAACAACTAAGATAATAGATTGATCAATAGTGGCCTTGATTAGGGTGCTGCTATGAATCCCTTGTGCACGCATAACCGCATAATTATGCATCTTTTGAATAGTCAAAATATACAAAAAGACCGCAATGATAATTAAGGAAATCACAAAGAGAAAGCCAATCATCAGTTGGAATGTCATGTTCTGGGCGGTATAGCCTGGCAACTTGCTGATAAATGTCTTGATGGGGTACGTCTTGCTGTTTTCATGGTTATAGCTGAAGTTAGCTTGGCGGGAAATAATCGCCGATGCACGCATTTCTGGCATCCCTTGACGCAGCCTCTTCCAAGTTACAAGCGTGCCATAAATAATTGGTGCAATATTTATTTTGGCATTTTTAGCAAAACCAACTATCTGGAATTTCTTGTTCAAGCCATTTAGTTCCAACTGGTCACCAAGCTTGTAGCCCTTAATTTTAAAAGCCTGGTCAACCACAATCTCATTGCTTGCTTTAGCTTTTCTACCTGAAAGCAAGTTCAACCCGCGGTAGATGAACTGGGACTTTTTAATTCCAATGAACTGCGCTGAAACCTGAGGCCGCTGCTTATCCTTGACAACCACAGGAGTTTGACCAACCAGTGCCTCATCCTCGCTTATTGTGGCATCTTTCAAGTCACTTTTAGTCAAAACCGACTGGCTCATATTGACATTAGCGTTCTTGTTCAGGACTACTCGTTTGGCATTCCAGGATTCAAGCGCCTGCGTATTTTCACTTGCTAGCCCAACTGCCAGCGATGACAACACAAAAATCAAGTAGCTGATCAGAAAAATCATCAAAATAATCAGACCATAACGCAATTTTTCTCGTTTAATTTCTTTAATTGCTAAAAACACTAATTTACTCCCTTTTCCAACAACTCAAGTCCTGCCTTAAAGCGCAGCAATACTGCTTCTTTTTGCCCTGGATCCTCAAGAACTTGGTGAATCGCTGCATGACTGAGAACCATTGCGCTCCAGGTTTGCGGATTCAACTTGCTTAGCGTGACTGGCGAAAATGGCTGTGCAACTAGATTTTCATTAAACAGCACATGCATTCTGATTAGTTGCGCATACTTACTCGACTGAGTCTGCTCAATAAAACCGACTACAGCCTGGTAATAAACCTGCGCGTCAAAATCAGCCTGCTGTCTAATGCCTGCATGTATTTCCTGCATCGCTTGCTGGTAAAGGTAGCGGTATGCATCAGTTAAATCTTCAAAGTACTTGTAAAAAGCTCCACGAGCAATTCCTGCATCTTTGACAATTCTTGCAACTTGAGCTTTTTGCAGCGGATAATCACTGAATTCATGCAATAAAGCCTGCTGGACCAACTCTTTTTTCTTTGCCGGCAAGTTATTAAAAGTTGCTTTGACCATTTCGCCCACACCCTCTTTCATTAATAAGTGACACCGCGTCACTTTTAAAAATGATACTACTTGCAAAACGGACCGTCAAACGAAAAATCTTTTTTAGGATTGGTGCCCCCTAATCTTGGTCAGCTATTTTTCCCACAAAAAAAGCCCTTAATTAAGAGCTTTAGCATATTATTAAAAGGTTAAAACGCGGTTATAGTAATTGATGCGCCAAATGCCTGCACGGTAAGCAACCTTTGCCGTAGCGCAATTATCCATCGTCTCAAAGAAGTTCATATCGCCATCCGCAAACAAATGAGCAAACATCATGCGAATCAAGGTGCCGTGACAAACTACTAGGACTTGCTGTTTGGGATGATTTTGCAGAAGATCAGCAAGAAAGTCGCCGCAGCGGTGGTCAAGTTCAGCAAAAGTTTCACCGCTAGGTGCATACTTAACGTAATTTGCATCTGCTTTACCCCATGGATCAACTGCATCAGGGTATTTGCGCCCCAGTTCTTTAAGGTACTGCCCGTCCCACTCACCAAAGTTAAACTCTAATAGCCGCTGGTCGATGGTGATTTTTTTCTGGCCCTTGGTAAAAATCTGCGCCGTTGTTAATGCACGTTTCATAGGACTAGAGAACACGAAGTCAAAGGGCGCGGGATCAAAATTAGCTGCAGCTGCTTGAGCAACCGTCCGACCTGCATCATCCAAATCATGATCGAACAGGGCACCTTGGATACGGTTAGTCTTATTCAAATCAGTCTGACCATGGCGGACAAAAACAATTTCCATTGTAAACTTCACCTTTCATCTATTTTCTGCTAATGCCAGTATAACAGTTGTATTAGCTAGCGACGCTTGAAATCAAACTTTGTTTTGAAAACATAGGTGTTAGAACTGCTGTCTGTTGGACTATATTCAAAGCCAAAGTCGGTAAAGTCCTGCAGCTGTTCCGGCTGGGTCAGCTGCCCTTCGGCAATAAAACGAACCATTTCACCACGTGCCATCTTGGCATGGACGCCGACCGTCTTCCACTTGCCATTTTTTTCTTCTTGAAAAACAATGTTGATCATCTGGTGCTGGTCATTGACATAAGGAGCAACATTGCGGGAATATTCTTGTGAAGCAAGGTTAATCACCACATTATCTGCGCTAAAAAGGTTATCTGCTATCGTGCTTCCCCAAAATTTATACAAGTTAGGTTGCGTAAAACCCTGCACCTTGTTTTTCATTTCTAAGCGGTAGGGCCACACGCCGTCAAAGGGACGCAAAACGCCGTACAGGCCAGACAAGATACGGACATTTTCTTGCAGGTAATCAAGTGCCGGACTTGTAAACAGGTCTGGCGCCATATACTGGTATTGAATGCCCGAATAAGAAATAATTGCTGGGGTAAGGTTTGTCTTTTGCTCAAGGTCAAGTGTTTGAATTTGTCCCTGCCCTTCCTTTGTTGTACGGTCACTTGACTGCCAAATTTGCTTCAATTCGCTTAGACTGCACTGCTTGAGAAAGGCTGCTAATTCACTGGCTTGTGCGCTAAACTGCGGCTGCGAGCGAGCGGGAAATGACTCATGGTCAACCTTCATCTTCATTGCGGGTGAGATAATAATTTTCATCTTTCTTAATTGCCACCTTTTGCGTTAAACTTAATACTATATGTATTGAGGAGAGAGAACTAATGAATCCTGACTTTGCCATCATCCTAAATTTTAAACTAAAAGCAGCAAAAGATGTAGATGTTGACTTTTTAGTTAAGACTGCCCGCAATATTGGTGCCCGGGCTGTCGCAGCAGACAGCCAGCAAGAAGAGTTTGCCCAGGCTTGCAGCAAGTACATCATTGCGCAAGTTAACCCACAAACTGGCCTTGTCTTGACAGCTGACAACGCCATTGACCAAATCATTGAAAACCGCCGAGATGGTAAAAGCACCTACATTGACATTGCTCTGGATGCTAAAGGCAACTTGACCCAAGAAAATGCTGCAATGCTTGACCAAGTCAACCAATGGATGCACTTGTTTGGCCACGCCCTTAATGAAAATGAGCCATGCAACCTTAGTACTGACTGCGGCTTTATCTTGCAAAACCGCCACATGCACTACCAAAAATACCTTTTCCTGAAAAAGCCGCTGCCACAACAAGTAATTGTTACTGGCCTCAAGCAAGCACCCAACCGCATTGAAATGGTTGAAAACAGGACTGAACCGGCCTTTGCTTTTGAAAATAGCAAGTTGATTATCGACCTTACCACCATTGCCAGTGGCAAGCAAAATTGGCAGCTGATACGGCTTCAAGACCACCGCCCAGAAGATGACATCAAGGAAACCAAGTTTTAAGCAATAAATTGACAATAAGATAGGAAGACTAAATATTTAGTCTTCTTATTTTTTTCGAAAATTGCAATTTTAAGTTGAACACCCTACTTGATCTGATAGATGCAATCTAATCTTCTTTCATATAATTCATCGGGTGTGTGGTAGGCTAAGATCTTGCGGGGCAGGTTATTGCACCATT
>NZ_JBWXGC010000009.1:0-79315 GCF_059900865.1 Lactobacillus sp. XV31L
AGCTGCTCTTCTTTGTCAAGCGCTTTTGCTTAAGATTTTTGCTGCCAGGCCCTTGAATTCTTACTGCTCTGTGCCTGACGACAGTTATTAATACTAGCAAGAATCTAGCCCTTTTGCAAGTCTTTTTTATATAAAAAAGGATGTTATTTTTTACATCCTTGAAAAAGCCTTTAGTAGATGCCCTTCTTACTAGTGTTTTCAATATGTGTTAGTAGCAAGTTGATGCACTGGTATACATCCCTAACGTCTTGTTTGCACTCATGGAGTACCCAGTTGTATACCACAGCATATATCCCATTTGCCACCAGCTCAACTTGTCTAACTGAAAAAGCTCCACGCGGCCTAATATAATTTTCAATTGATTGGGCTAATTCTTTTCTGAGCCCATTATAAAACTGGCGCGGATCTTTTGAAAGCAAAATAATATTCATGAAAAAGATTTTGTTTTCCCGGATTTTTATGAGCGTACGGTAAAACATTTGCCCTATTTTTTCTCCATCTGCAGCGCGCAAATTTCTTCTCAACTGCAACTTTAAAACAGATAAAAACATGTCGCCCATGTCATGATAGTGCTGGTAGAAAACGCCCCGTTGCAACTTAGCCTCCCGACAATAATCAACCACAGTATATCTAGTTTTAGTATACTTGGAGAGCCTACGTCGCAAAATCCGCTCTGAAGTGGTCTGTGCCATCTCTTACTTCCTCCTCTCTAGACATCTTTTGTTATGTAAACGATTTTACTATTAATTTATCAAGGATTATATTAGCTGACAAGTGCAACTTGGATTTTTTATAAAACAAAAGATGTCAATTCGATTTTGCTGGCGCTGCAAGACGTAGACGGTGCGGTGCTTAAGAATATTTGTGTAATAAAAACCGTACAAAAAACGTCTACTGGGCTTTAAACCTGCAGTAGACGTTATTGATTGAATAGCGATGACTATTTTACTCTTTTTCAGCGCGGCGGGCTTTGCGTTGCCGCTTGGCCTTTCTGATCTGATGGCGCTGCTCAAGCTTACGTTTTTGAGCCTTGTCTTTTTGAATTACCTGCTTGATCTTCTTCTTATAACCCGGCTTGCGCTTGTTCTTGACCTTTTTAACGTAGCCTTTAATCTTGGTATCAACTTCATGAGTCTTGAGATTGCGGTTATTACGACTGTGATAATGTTTGCGGGGCACTAACTCCTTATTTTTGATTTCAACAAAATCAAAGTGGATTCCCATCTTTTCCAGACCAGCAATGCGGTTCATTTCTTCTTCGCGGATCAAAGTTACGGCATGGCCTGACAAGCCGTTGCGGCCTGTGCGACCAATACGGTGAACCACAAATTCCAGTTCACGTGGAATTTCGTAATTGACCACAAGGCTTACGCCATCAATGTCTAAGCCGCGTGCAGCCAGGTCCGTAGCCACTACATACTGGTATTGGTCAGCCTTTACCTCACGCAAAGTACGTTTGCGCTCGCGCTCAGTGATGCCGCCGTGAATCTTGGCAACGCGCAAGCCCTGATCCTGCAGGAAAGATGTTAATTCATCCACTGTCTGCTTGGTATTTGCAAAAACCAGGGCCAAATATGGCTGTCCCATTGTCAATAATTGGTACAAAATCCGTTTGCGGTTCTTTGAACCAACATCAATTAGATCATTCTTAATTGTAGGCGAAATTACCGCGGGATTATCAATAACAATTTGCTCAGGCTTAGACATGTACTTGCGCAAAAAAGTCGTCAATTTAACCGGAATAGTGGCTGAAAAAGCAGCTTGCATTGTCGCCTTAGGCAGGCGCTGAGCAATAAAGTCAATGTCAGCCAAAAAGCCCATATCTAACGTCATATCAGCTTCATCAATGATAAAGTCTTTAACATAGTCTAAAGGCAGAAGCTTCTTTTCGACAAAGTCCTGCAAACGACCAGGTGCGGCAATAACCACTTGTGGTCGATGGCTGGCAATCTTCTTTAACTGCCGCTCACGATCACTGCCACCAGCGAGGTAAGCAATTACAATTTCCAATCCAGCCGCATCCCGCAGTTGTCGAGCCACCTGGTACAACTGGTCGGCCAATTCTCGACTTGGCGCTGTCAAGATGACCTGCGGATAAGCCAAACTTTCGTCGACATCATTTAATACCGGAATCAAAAAGGCATGTGTCTTACCGGAGCCAGTAACAGCCTGCACCACTGCATTTTTGTGTGCCAACAAGACTGGAATGACCTCTTCTTGCACCTTAGTCGGCATGCGGAAGTTGATCTTTGCTAGACCTGCCCGGATCTCGGCTCTTATGCGTTCATCGCTAAAAATATTATTCATGTTGTTCTTGATATTCCTTTGTTGCTTGGACTAGTTCTGCAAAAATCTGCTTGACCTCGTTCATATCCTTGGCATTGGCTCCACTGGCCAGAGCATGACCACCGCCATCATGCTGGGCAGCCAACTCATTGATAATTGGACCCTTAGACCGGTAGTGTACGCGAAATGTACCGTCAGGCTTTTCCACAAAAACGTTCCACGCAATGATGGTTTTAATTCGACCGGGAGTCGAAACTGTGCACGATGCCTGGTCAGAGTTCACACCAAGCTTAGTCAATGTGTCCTGGGTTAAGACCGCATAAGCAGCACCGCTCGGGTCAACTTTCATGTATTCCAAAACTTCGGCCTGCAGCTTAGCCTGCTCAAAGGTCACATCACTAATATTAAGGGCAATTTCATTAATGTCGATGCCGGTAGCAGCCAACTTAGCTGCTACCATAAAGGTATGCTCAGTGGTTTCAGGGTACATAAATCGGCCTGTGTCACCAACAATGCCGGCATAAAGCGGGTAGGCAACTTCTGCTGTAATTGGCAGGTGTTCTTCCAGTAAAAAGTCGGCAACAATCTGCGAAGCAGCTGGAGCCTCATCATCGACAAAGCTCATGTCTGCATATGGTTCAACGTCGGGGTGGTGGTCAATCTTAATCAAGAACGCACCTTGGTCGTACATTTTGTTAGAAATACGGGCAGCATTGCCAGTATCAGTTGTAATTACCAGGGCACCCTGGTAATCTTTGGCAGTCACTTGGTCCATCTGGTTGATCCAGGCCAGGTCGCCTTCGTCGTTTTCGCCAGCACACAGGATCCGCTTGTCTGGGAACTTGAGCCGCAAAGAGCGGGCAAGTCCGGCTTGAGAACCTAGTGCATCAGGATCAGGACTCGTGTGCCGGTGCAAGATAATGGTGGGGTATTGTTCAATTTTTTGGTATATTTGCGCAAATGTATTCATTTATTTCTCCTTCAGATATTTTTTATACTTTACTAGTTTAACAGAAAAGTGACTTATTCAGAAAACAAGTCCAAATCAACATTTTCAAATTCCGCTTCAGTAAAATCAGTAGCTGTCACTCCGAGCAGTCTGATCCCATCCCGCAGAAAAGGAGACGAAATCGGTTCAAACAACTCACGGGCCGCCTCATAAATTTCCCCTTGCTGGTTGGTTGCATGGTCTAATTTCCGTCTTTTGGTAACTGTTTCAAAATGATTGTTGCGTATTTTCAGCACAATCGTATGGGCATAAAAATCGTGCTCCTGCAGCTTCTGCACCAATTCGCCCACATAGGTTCTAATCTTGGTTAAAGCGGCCTGCTCTTCATACACGCAAGGTTCATAAGTCCGCTCAAGGCTAATTGACTTGAGGTTGCGCTCATCGTCTGGAACCACTTGCGACAAGTCGATGCCATGCGCATGTGCAGCCATTAAGTATCCCATCCGGTTGAAGTGCTTGATCAAGTCGCGCACAGGCATCTTTTGCAAACCAGCACCCGTATAGATGCCCATATCAGCCAGCTTTTCCTGGGTCTTGGGACCAATACCATGAAACTTGGCGATCTTCTGCTCGGCTAGAAAAGTTTGAGCCTCATTAGGCAAAATAACTGTCCGCCCAAAAGGCTTGGAATATTCTGAACCCATTTTGGCTAAAAATTTGTTGTAGGTGACCCCAAAAGAACAGTTGAGTCCAACTTCTTTTCTAATCTGCATCTGCAAGTCAATAGCCAGCTGCACGGCTGAAGTTGCGCCCAGCTTGTTAGTGGTCACATCCAAGTATGCTTCATCTAGAGCAATGGACTGGACTGTATCCGTAATTTCATGCATCATTTCATGGATTTCTGCAGAAACCTGCCGATACTTGGCGAAATCCGGTGGCAAAAAGACCAGCTTGCCTTGAGGAACCAGTCGCAAGGCCTTGATTGCAGGCATGGCCGAATGGATGCCAAACTTGCGGGCAGCATAATTGGCAGTGGCAACTACCCCGTGACCATTATTTTCGCGCGGATCCTGGCCAATTACCAGTGCCTTATCCTTGAGCTCAGGGTGGTCCCGGGTTTCAACTGCAGCATAAAAGGCATCCATGTCAATATGAATGATTCGCCGGTGCGTATCATTTTGGGGCAATAGCAGCTCGCTTTCATTACTCATAAATCCAGCGCTCAGTTGGCGTTTCAAAAATATTGTTGGCAGCTTTCGGGCCCATCCGGTAAGGCGCATACTGGACAGGACCCTGACCATTTTGGTTATCCTGATCCCAGGCTGCTTCAACCGCATCAATGAATTTCCAATAGTTTTTCAGTTCGCTCCAGTGCGTAAAGTTGGTTGAATCATTGACAAAGACATCATGCAATAAGCTCTCATAGCCATCGGGCACCTGGTTGACTTCTTTCTCAGTGAAAGTGTAGTTCAGGTTTTCACGTCGAATGCCAGGAGCCGTGATCTTCTTGCCATTAATGGTGATGTAGATCTGCATGTCAGGGTCAATGACAATGGTGATGTTGTTGGAGTGGGCTTGACCATAAAGATTGGACATGTGCTTCAAGACAATATCAATTCGGCTCTTCTTCTCCCGCATTTCCTTGCCCGTCCTAAAGTAAATAGGCATTCCAGCCACAGGACCCTGGCCAAACTTAACTTCACCGGCCACATAAGTCTCCGTATTAGAATCAGGGCTAACATTCGGCTCCTGCCGGTAGGCAAAGGTTGAATCACTGCCCAGGTACTGCCCCCGGACAAAGTGACGGGTAATTTCAGCTTGGCTAGGAATAATCAAGCTGTCCAAGAGTTCTTGCTTAGCCGCATGAATGCTCTTGGCAGTTAGGTCGGCAGGCTCCGGCATTGCCAGTAAGGTAATAATTTGAAAAATATGGTTTTGAACCATATCGCGTAAAGCCCCCGATGTTTCATAGTACCCGCCCCGAGCCTCAACGCCTAATTGCTCACCTAGTGTCACTTGGATATTTTTAATTGTGTCCTTATTCCAAACGTTCTTAATCAAGGGGTTGGTCAGCCGCAAAGGCAAGATATTCTGGACCATCTCCTTGCCCAAGTAATGGTCTATTCGAAAAATATCGTCTTCAGCAAAGGAAGCAGTAATCTGCTGGTTCAATTCCTTAGCGGAAGCTAGATCCCGACCAAAGGGCTTTTCCACCACAATCCGGTTAAAACCTGAGCTAGTGAGGTGTTGGTCATTGATGTGTTCTGCAATTGTGCCAAAAAAGCGCGGTGCCATCGCCATGTAAAAAATCCGGTTGCCGCGTGCACTGTACCAGTCGTCAAGCTCTTGAGCCAGGGTCTTAAGCGTCTCGTAGTGGTCAACATTCGTCACGTCGTGAGATTGGTAGTAAAAGTGACTAATAAAGGCGGCCAGGTCATTCTCGTTGACTTCGCTGTGGGTTTCATGAACAGCCTCTTCTACCTGCTCACGTAAATATTCATGTGTCCACGGACGCCGGGCAGTCCCAATGACGGCGAAATTATCGTGAATCAGTCCCTGCTCATACAGGTTAAATAGGGCTGGATAAAGCTTGCGGTGGGCTAAGTCGCCACTACCGCCAAAGATAATCATAATGACTGGAATATTTTTCATGAAGAGATCCTTTCCACTAACTACTCTGTGTCAATCTTATTTTATAATACTTTGCCTGTAAACTGCAGATATTGACCAACAATAATTAAGAATCCTTAATTTTACGGCTAATGCCCCTAAGAGGCAAAGAAAAAAGTGCCGATTGGCACTTTTTATTGCTTAATTTGACCTGATCAAATTAGTCTTATTCTTTTTCTGATTTTTGCTCAGACTCTGCTTTAGAATCTTGCTTATCTGCTTCAGGCTTGTCTGCTGGTGCTTCTGCTTTACCTGCTTCAGGAGCCGTAGGTTCTGCTTTTCTGTCACTACTTGCAGCAGGAGTTTGTGTTAGAGCCGGTGCTTCAGGAAGAATCTGTTGCACTGCCATGCGACTGAAAGTCAGGTAGATCCCGTCGGCATCAACAACCACTGTCTTGTCCTGGGTATTAACAGAATCGATTTTGCCGTGCAAGCCATCAATTAAGACAACGTGGTCACCCTTCTTCAGTTCATTCATCATTTCCATTTTCTTTTGTTGCTGCTTCTTTTGCGGCTTAATCATTGTAAAGTACATCAGGGCAATCAAGCCGATGAAAATAGCAATTGTCCATACATTGCCCATACCATTATTAGCTGCTAAAAATAAATTATTCACATTTACACCTCATCATTTAAAAAATACCAATTACTTAATTATACAAAAATTCGTATCCCTTTGCACTATTTGTGTGGAACCTGCAACCCTAATTGCAGATACGCCTTTTCAGTCACCATCCGACCACGGGGCGTCATCAAAAGAAAACCATGCTGAAGCAGGTAGGGCTCATAAAGAGATTGGATGGTCTCAACATCTTCGCCCGTGTTGGCAGCAAGGGTGCGAATGCCCACGGGGCCTCCGCGATAATTCTTAATGATCACTTCAAGTATCTTGCGGTCGGTCTGGTCTAAGCCTTCATCATCAACCTGCAACTGCTTAAGCGAACTTGCCGTAGTTGCAAAGGAGATTACTTTTTCACCCTTGACTTGGGCAAAGTCACGCACGCGCCGGAGCAAGCGGTTGGCTACCCGGGGCGTCCCACGTGACCTGCGAGCTAATTCATGGGCGGCCTGGGGTTCAATCTCAATATCAAAGACATTGCTGGAACGTGCAATAATCTTGCCTAATTCTTCCACGCTGTAATATTGCAAGTGTTCAACAATGCCAAAACGCCCACGCAAAGGGGCCGATAATTGTCCAGCCAAGGTTGTAGCACCAACCAAAGTGAATGGCGGTAATGGCACATGGACCGCATGCGTTGTCTGACCCTCGCCAATAACAATATCAACATAATAGTCTTCCATTGCTGAGTAGAGTACTTCTTCAATCGGCTTGGCCAGCCGGTGAATTTCATCAATAAACAAAATATCGCCAGGGTTAAGGTCGGTCAGCAGGGCTACTAGGTCTCCGGCCTTCTCAATTGCTGGGCCGCTAGTGCTCTTTAGATGGACGCCTAGTTCATTGGCAATCACAAAGGCCAGCGTAGTCTTGCCAAGGCCTGGTGGTCCATATAACAAGACATGGTCAAGGGCCTCGTCGCGCTTCTTAGCAGCCGCAATATAGACGGCCAGTTCTTTTTTAACTCGTTCTTGTCCCAGATACTCACTTAGGGTCTGTGGACGCAGTGAAAATTCTGCCTGCTCTTCTTGCGTTCCTTGGCTTTCACTGGAAACGACTGGTTTTTCTTTATCTGCCACTGACTTCACTTCCCTTTTGCTTGTTTATTTCCATTATAACAAGAATTACTTCTTCAAGAGCAGGGCCAAGCCTTTTTTAATATATTGTTCGGCTGTGGTCTCGTCTTCTGCCGCCAATTTTGGCGTGATCCGGTCAACCTCTTTTTTAGTGTAGCCCAGCGCAAGCAATGCCAGTAGTGCATCGTTTAATTCCGGCGAGACATCCTGGTCGCTCACCTGATCAAGCCGCTGGACATAGTCGCCCAGCTTGCCTTTTAGATCAAGCACAATCTGCGAGGCTGTCTTCTTGCCTACGCCTGGAAAGTGGGTCAAGTACTTGACTTCCCCTTCTTCAATTGCTGCTGCCAGTGAATTGCTATCCTCTGCGGCCATAATTGCCAGGGCTGATTTGGGACCAATGCCGCTGACGCTAAGCAATTTTAAAAATAGGCCCTTATCCTCAGCAGACTGAAAGCCGTAGAGTGTAATACCAGTGTCGCGTACCACTTGTTCAATAAAAACGCGCGCCTTTTGTCCTTCTTGGTATGCAAAAGGCGTGGGACTATAAACTTGATATCCTACTCCGCCCACGTCAACAACGATGTAGTTGGGCTTGATTGCGGTAATTACCCCACTTAAATATTCATACATAAGTTATTCATCCTTTTTTAAACATTTTGCGCACTTCGCCTTGGCGCAGACGGACAAGTACGACATTGCCCTTGGCATCGTGGTAGGGATCAGCCAGTTGGCGCAAACTGGTCAAAAGCTCCCCGCATTCAGCTGCAGTGAGCTTTTTGCGACCCGAAACCTGCCGCTGTGCCTGGTCAGCTGCGACGCGCTTGATTAGACTGGCTGCATTATTGCGGTCTACATTCAAGTAAGAATCCAAAATTGCCCGCACATTGCTCTCCACGTCGCCATCCAGCCAAGTGGGGTAAGACCGCAAGATAAAGGTATCCTGCCCGAAGTCTTCCAAAAAAAGACCAATCTTGTTAATTTCCTTAAGCTTACCCTTAATTTGCAGAAAGTCCAAACTGCCAAATTCTAAAATCAGTGGTGTAAGAAGACCCTGCTGGGCAATTTTCTGTGCGGTTAGTTCTTTTTTGATCTTGTAAAAGGCAATCAAGCGGCGAGCTGCCACTTGGTCAACCAGGTATAAGTCCCCAGCTGCTGTTGCAATAATATAAGCATCGGTTTGACCCACTAGCTTGAGTTCTGGCAGGCTGCTGGCCAAAACTTCATCCCCACTTGAAACAGTCACCTGCTCCTTGGGAACGGGAGAAAAGGGAGTGAGTTGCTTTTGTCTAGCAACATTTTCACGCCATGTTTTAGTTAGCAAGTAGCGGTCATCATCGCGCGGAACCGTCAAATCAACGTACTGCGTTTGCTTTTGCCCTTCAAGCTTAACGGGTTCGGCTTCATGCACCTCATCATAATCAGATTTCTGGCGGGTAGTTTCAACCACATTTTTATTCAAGTTGAACTTCAGCTGGTCGACCAGTGTTTCAGTTTTGGCCGCATTTAGGTTGTCCAGCGCCCCTCCTTGAACAGTCTGCGAAGACAATACCTTGCTAATTGCCCTTGTAATCAGCCGTCCAAGTTCTCTTTCCTTAGACAGCCGTACCTCCCGCTTGGTGGGATGAACATTGACATCAACTAGCAGGGGATCTGTCTTAATCTTAATCACGGCAACAGGATAATGTTTTGCGGCCAGGTTCATCCCATATCCATCCATTACTGCAGCAGCCAGGTGAAAGTTTTTAATGTAGCGGCCATTGAGCAAAATGGAGACATAATTGCGGGTAGAGCGCGTCAATTCTGGTTTTGAAACCATGCCGGAAAGCTCAAAGTCCGTGTCGCTGTCCTTAATAGGCAGCATCTTTTCTGCAATATTGCGGCCATAAACACTGGCAACAGCCTGGCTCAAACTGCCATTGCCAGCCGTCTTGAGCAGCGTCCGGCCCTCATTGACCAGTGTAAATGCAACTTGGGGATAACCGAGTGCTATTCGGTTTACAATATCAACAATTTTCATCGTTTCAGTACGGGGGCTGCGTAGGTACTTAAGCCGCGCCGGGGTGTTGTAGAACAGGTCGCGCACTGTAATCTGTGTACCCTTGGGAGCTGCTGCATCTTCTTGAACTTTTTTAACACCGGCATCAAATTCAGCTCGACTAGCAATTGTTCCCGTTGAATTGGTCAGAATCTCGCAATGGCTGACAGCTGCAATTGAAGCTAGCGCCTCACCGCGAAAGCCTAATGTAGCAATGTTGAACAAGTCACGTTCGGTTGCAATCTTGCTGGTTGCATGACGCGTAAATGCCAGGTCAATCTGGTCACTGGCAATACCGCGGCCATTATCTTGAACCACAATTTGCTTGAGACCAGCATCTACAAAGTCGATATAGACACGGCTGCTGCCCGCATCAAGCGCATTTTCCACTAGTTCTTTGACCACACTGGCTGGCCGTTCAATCACCTCACCGGCTGCGATTTGATTGGTTAAATTAACTGACAGTTCATGAATTTGTGCCATGATTAGTGTTCATCCTTTAAATCTTCCTGCCAGTTTTCAACCAGCTGCATCACTTGCAGCGGTGTTTGGTCGGCCAAGTAAAGATTAGAAATTTCATCAAGAATATCCCGCTCCTTGTCCGTCAGGTTGTCAGCAGCAGGTTCTGGTGCAGGTGCAGCTTCTTCACTGACATCACCGCTGCTAAACAAGTCCAGTTGGGCGGCAGTCGGGGTCATGCTGCTGCCTTGCGCTTCCAGACGCTTTAGCAACTTGGTTGCCCGGCGCAATACCTTGCGCGGCATCCCAGCAAGTTGAGCTACGTGGATTCCGTAGCTTTGGTCTGCTGGTCCTGGTAAAATTTTATGCAGGAAAATCAGCTTGCCATTCTCCTCGGTAGCACCGACGTGGATGTTTTTCAGGCGCGAGAACGTTTGTTCCATCACCGTCAACTCGTGAAAGTGCGTCGCAAATAGAACCTTGGCTCCCACCTCATCATGCAAATACTGAACAATTGCACCAGCTAGTGCCATGCCGTCATAAGTGGCTGTCCCGCGGCCAATTTCATCAAATAGGACTAGGCTGCGCTTGGTGGCATGCAAAAGTGCATCATTAGCCTCAGTCATTTCAACCATGAAGGTGCTTTGACCAGAAATCAAGTCATCTGCTGCTCCAATACGGGTGAAGATTTGGTCAAAAATCGGCAAGTTAGCCTGCTCAGCCGGAACAAAAGAACCAACTTGGGCCATCACCACAATTAGAGCCAATTGCCGCATGTAGGTGCTTTTACCTGACATATTGGGACCGGTAATAAGGAAAATATCAGTATCTTCGGCCAACTTGACGTCGTTAGGAATGTAAGAACCTGCCTTCATTACTTGTTCTACTACCGGATGGCGACCCAAAGTCACTTTAACATCCTGGTTGTCAGTATGAAAATGAGGACGGCAATAATTGTTTTCTTCCGCAATCTGGGCAAAGGAACAGTAAACATCAAGTGCTGCAACTTGGCCAGCCAGTTCCTGCAAGGCCGGAATATACTTTTTAACTTCGTCGCGCAGTTTGACAAACAAGTCATACTCCAAGCCAGTAGACTTGGTCTGGGCCTCCATGATCAAGTTTTCATGCTCTTTCAACTCCGGCGTAATGTACCGTTCTACATTGGCCAGAGTCTGCTTGCGCGTGTAGCGATCCAGTGGGACTTTACTCTTGTTGGAATTTGTCACCTGCAAATAGTAACCAAAAATCTTGTTGTAGCCCACTTTGAGCGTTTCAATGCCCGTTTTTTGGCGCTCTGATTTTTCCATTTCAGTTAGCCACTTTTTGCCGTTGTTCATTGCATCGCGGTAGCGGTCCAACTGACCATCCACCCCACTACGGATCAAGCCTCCTTCAGTTGTTGACACAGGGGGTTGATCAACAATCGTTGAACTGATCAATTGGGCTATGCCCTTCAAGGGGTCGACTTTTTGCGCAAAGCTTTCAAGGACCTTGCTGCCGGATTTTTCCATCGCTGCAATAATGCTAGGAATAGCCCCCAGTGAATGCGCTAACTGCAAAAGTTCCCGTGCATTTACATTGCCAAAAGCAATATGTCCGGTCAGGCGTTCCAGGTCATAAACACCTTTAAGCGCGTCAATCACGTTCTCACGCGTAAAGTAGCCATCAAGCAGGGCCTGGACCATTTCTTGACGCTCAGTCAGTTCTTCAACTTCTAGGAGGGGCCGAGCCAACCACTGCTTAAGCAGGCGTCCACCCATTGCCGTATGCGTCTTGTCAAGCACCCAAAATAGGGAGCCCATCTTTTTACCAGTTTTAGCTGATGCAGTTAGTTCCAGGTTATCCTGGACTGTATGTGACATTTGTAAGAACTGACTAACTTCATAGCTGCGGGCAACTTGCAAATGGGCCAAGCTACGCTTTTGCGTTTGCAGCAAGTAGCCTACCAATTGCTTAACTGCCTCTTTTTCCGCATTATTAGTCAGCTTTTGCTGGGCAAAGGAAACCTCGGCATGTTTACCCGTTAGTTCAGCCGGCGCAGATACTGTGATATTGGCCTTATGCAAAAACTCTTTGTCCTGATCGCTCAAGTGGCCATTATAGACTACTTCCTTGGTCCTAAGCGACAGCAATTCATTTGAAACAGCCGCAAACGTCTTCAAATGCGTCGCAAAAATTTCACCAGTCGACAGGTCGCTGTAAGCCAAGCCAAAGCAGTTTTTGGTCATAACGACCGAGGTCAGATAGTTCGACTCTTTGGCCTCGCTGGGCTTATCTCGCATCAGCGTTCCAGGCGTTACCAACTGGATGATTCCGCGCTTAACCATGCCGTTAGCCTTCTTGGGATCTTCCAACTGTTCACACAGGGCAACCTTGTAGCCCTTTTCGACTAGCGTATTGAGGTATGAGTCAACGGCAGAATGCGGCACGCCTGCCATCGGAATCGGATTTTCAGACTTATTAGACCGGTGTGTCAAGGTCAATTCTAAAATTTGGGCACCCTTGATTGCATCTTCTTCGAATAATTCATAAAAGTCGCCTACCCGGTAAAAAAGGAAGGCATCAGGATATTGCTTTTTGATTTCATGGTATTGTTCCATCATTGGAGTGAGATTATTATTTGCCATATATTCCTCTTCTTCTCTGACTTGTTATTATTATACGCTAAAGACCCCTTCAAAAGAAAAAAAGACCGCGTTTAAAACGATCTTCTTTCCATATTGAACTAGTAGTCTAGATGAAATCTTTGTCATCTTAGCCAAATACGCAATGGCTATGCGATATAGCCTTCAACAATCTTGCTGTCCTCTTGGCCATCCAAATACACAATTGCTTCAATTGCAGCCGTGATTCCCCGGACATCATCAAGCAGACTAAGACTAGGCATGCCAGTGTGGTTGACCACTTGTTCCGGTAGAAAAGGGATATGGAGAAAGCCAGCCTTGAGACGATGAAATTCCTTGTCAATCATATACTGGACTTGGTACATGATATGGTTACAAACAAAGGTTCCAGCCGTCGTTGAAAGAGTCGCTGGCAGACCGACCTGGCAAATCGCCTGGACCATCGCTTTAACTGGCAATTGACTGAAGTAGGCATTTTGTCCATCCTTTTGGATTGGCGTTCCTATTGGTTGGTGACCCTGGTTGTCAGCAATTCGGCCATCATCAAGGTTGATGGCCACAAGTTCTGGCGTTATGGCAGACCGGCCACCAGCTTGACCGATATTCAAGACATAGTCCGGCTTTGCTTGAACAATTGCACCGTGCACAACACGAGCACATTCACCAAAAACCGTTGGAATTTCCTTTTTAATAATTTGGGCACCTGCAATTTCATTAGGCAGGCGTTTAACCGCCTCAATTGCTGGGTTAACCCTGTCCTCTCCGAAGGGATCAAAGCCTGTGACTAAAATTTTCATGCTCATACGCTTTCAATATCAGTATCAATAATGTGTTTTTGCTAAAGTCATGCTTATATACTGCCATGAAAACAAGTCAATGACAAGCAAATAGGAATTATACCAAGGGTAGCAAGCTTGTTCCTATGCAGTTTAAAGCACCTGGAAAACAAAAAAGGACCGCACGTGTGCGATCCTTTAAATATTGGGATTTTTAATTACATCATGCCAGGAGCACCAGCGCCTGCACCCGCAGCTGGATCAGCAGCTGGCTTGTCTTCAGGAATTTCAGCAACAACTGCTTCAGTTGTCAACAAGAGGGCAGCAATTGAGGCAGCATTTTGCAAAGCAGTCCGCGTAACCTTGGTCGGGTCGATAATACCAGCCTTAACCATGTTCTCCCACTTGCCGTTAGCTGCGTTGTAGCCGACTTCGTTGTCTTGGCCTTCCAGCTTGTTCAAGATAACTGAGCCATCTTCACCAGCATTTTCAGCAATTTGGCGAACTGGAGCAGTCAAGGCATGGAGAACAATGTTGATACCTGTTTGTTCATCGCTATTGTCACCTTTGAGGTTCTTAACAACGTCCATTACATTGATCAAAGCAGTACCACCACCGGCAACATAGCCTTCATCAACGGCAGCCCGAGTTGAATTCAAAGCGTCTTCAATCCGGTAACGGCGTTCCTTAAGTTCAGTTTCAGTAGCGGCACCAACGTGGATAACTGCTACGCCACCAGTTAACTTGGCCAGGCGTTCTTGCAGCTTCTTCTTGTCAAAGTCTGAAGTGGTTTCTTCAATCTGCTTTCTGATTGAATCTTCACGATCTTTGATTGCTTCATCAGAACCAGCACCATCAACAATAGTTGTGGAGTCCTTGGTAATGGTGATACGACGTGCTTGACCTAATTGATCAATCTTGGTGTCCTTAAGTTCAAGACCTAAGTCTTCCGTAATAACTGTACCACCAGTCAAAGCAGCAATATCTTGCAATTGTTCCTTGCGCCGGTCGCCAAAGCCTGGAGCCTTAACAGCAACAACGTTAAAGGTTCCACGGATCTTGTTCAATACCAGAGTTGGCAGAGCTTCGCCCGAAACATCGTCAGCAATAATAAGTAATGACTTGCCTTGTTGAACAATTTCTTGCAAGAGTGGCAAAATGTCTTGAATGTTGGAAATCTTCTTGTCAGTGATTAAAACGTAAGGATTATCCAAGTCTGCTTCCATTTTGTCGTTGTCAGTTACCATGTATTGTGACAGGTAACCGCGATCAAACTGCATCCCTTCAACTACAGACAGTTCAGTTTCGATTCCACGGGAATCTTCAATTGTAATCACACCGTCGTTGCCCACCTTCTCCATTGCGTCAGCAATCAAGTCGCCAACTTCTTTGGAAGCTGAAGAAACAGAAGCAACTTGGGCAATTTGATCCTTGGATGAAACCGTGTGGCTAATCTTGTGCAATTCATCCGTCACGGCTTTAGTGGCCTTCTCAATTCCGCGGCGAACGCCCACTGGGTTGGCACCGGCAGTAACATTCTTCATGCCTTCACGGATAATTGCTTGGGTTAATACAACTGCAGTCGTAGTCCCGTCACCGGCAATATCATTGGTCTTTTGTGCAGCTTCGGCAACCAACTTGGCGCCCATGTTCTCGTAGTGGTCCTTAAGTTCAATTGCCTTAGCAATAGTCACACCATCGTTAGTGATGTCTGGATTGCCGTAAGATTGCTCCAAAACAACGTTTCTGCCCTTAGGACCAATTGTGGCCTTAACAGTGTCAGCTAACTTATCAACACCCTTTAATAAAGAACGTCTTGCTTTCTCTGAAAATTTAATATCTTTTGCCATTTTATCTGCTCCCTAATTACTTAACGATTGCTAGAATGTCTTTTTCATGAAGGACTAAGTACTTCTCACCATCATACTTAACGTCAGTGCCAGAGTACTTATCGTAAAGAACAACGTCACCCTTCTTCACAGTCATTGGGATCTTGTTGCCATTTTCAGCATAAGTTCCTTCACCAACAGCGATAATTTCGCCCTCGGTTGGTTTTTGTTTAGCATTAGAAGCAAGGACGATTCCGCCTACGGTCTTTTCTTCTTCATCTTTAACTTTAACGATCACGCGATCACCTATTGGTTGTAACACGTTTGTCCCTCCTAATTATTGAAATATTTTTTTGTCAACTGTTAGCACTCATATTTGCCAAGTGCTAACTTACAATTAAGATAATAACCCCTTTGCGCTAAAAATGCAAGAAAAAATTAGCACTTTTTTAGTTAAAGTGCTAATTTGCTTTTTTCTTAATATTGGCGGTTTTTTAAAAGGTCTTGCTATTTGCTTTTGTCACTGTCAAGAAAGTAGATCAGAGTTTGGAGCTCGGTGGCCAGGTCAACATTTTGAATCCGCACGCCAGTCGGCGCTGAAAGTCTAATCGGCGTGAAGTTCATAATTCCCCTAATGCCAGACTCAATCATTTCATCAGCAGTGCTCTGGGCAGTGTCAGCCGGGACGGTGAGGATGGCAATTGAAATCTGTTGGTCACTCAGCTGGGTCTTGAGCTCGCTCATCTCATAAACGGGAACGCCGCTCAGAATTTTACCCGTAATTTTAGGATCTATATCAAAAGCACAGGAAATGCGAATATTGTTGCTACGCTTAAAATTGTAGTTAAGCAGGGCATGACCTAAGTTGCCCACACCTACCAGAGCCACATTGGTCAAAGTATCCTGGTTCAGAATCTTTTTAAAAAAGGAAAGCAAACTCTTTACATCATAACCATACCCACGCTTGCCTAAAGCACCAAAGTATGAGAAGTCGCGCCGAATCGAAGCACTATCAACCTGAACTGCCTCTGATAATTCAGTTGAAGAAACTTTTTCTTTGCCCGCTTCATTCAAGATGATCAGATAACGGTAATAAAGTGGTAACCGTTTGGCCGTTGCCGTGGGTATTTTTATTTTTTCCATTTTTTAAAGAGCCTCCAAATTTGTTCTTGTGATTTGTTCATCAATCAGTATTATTCTACCTACATTTTAGCAAGATATGCAAATATTTTTTTCACAATCTATCAAATTTTATCATAATGTTATGGTCTTGTATAATTGACTTTATTATTGTAACCCAGTAAGGATGCCTGACTTAATATAGGAAAACAACAAACCAGCGAGCAGGCTGGGAATCTATTCCAGCTTTTCCCTTTCGTATGCTAAAATGGTCACTAGGTGAAAAAATATGATAATTGCACAAGGACACGACTTAGAAAAACAATTTGGGGCTAACACACTCTTTAGTCACGTCAATTTTTCAATTGCAGCAAACGCACGCATTGGATTAGTAGGACCAAACGGGGTAGGCAAGACTACCCTGCTCAAAATTATGACTGGCGAAGAAGAGGCCACGCACGGAGAATTTACTGTTAACAAGGATACCGCTGTTGGCTACATTGCCCAGGAAAATGGCTTAAACGAAGAGAACAGTATTTGGGATGAAATGGAGAGTGTTTTTGCTCCTATCATCAACATGGGGAAAAAGCTGGCCCAGATGCAGCAGTCAATTGCAGACCATCCCGAAGACCGGGCCTTGCTCAAGCAATACGACCAAATGCAGTTCAGCTTCGAAGAAGAAGGCGGTTATACTTATCAGGCTGATATCAAGAGTATTTTGAATGGCTTTAACTTTCCTTCAAGCACGTGGACCAAGATTATTGGCAGCCTTTCAGGCGGTGAAAAAACTCGCCTGGCCTTTGTCAAACTCTTATTGCGCAAGCCACCCCTGCTCTTGCTTGATGAACCAACCAACTACTTGGACATGGACACGCTGGACTGGCTAGAAAACTTCCTTAAAAGTTATACAGGTGCCATCTTGGTAGTATCACACGACCAGTACTTTTTGGACCACCTGGCCACGCAGATTTTCGAATTGCAGTTTGGTCACTTGACTGCCTTTAAGGGCAACTACTCTGACTACGTAAAAGAGCGCGAATTGCGCGACCGCCAACAGGAAGAAGCCTTCGAAAAGCAGCAAGAAAAAATTAAAAAAGATGAAGAATTCATCCAGAAAAATATCGTCCGGGCCACAACAACTAAACGGGCCCAAAGTCGGCGCAAGCAACTGGAAAAAATTGAGCGAATTACGCCACCCAAACATAAAAACAAGGTGCGGATCAATTTTGCAAGTGAACGACCGTCAGGCAAGGAGGTACTGATCCTGCATGACTTGACCATCGGCTACCCTAACAAGACGATGGTGCAAGATATTTCTTTGCAGGTCAACAAGGGCGACCGGGTTGCCGTTATCGGTGCCAACGGCATTGGGAAGTCAACCCTGCTTAAAACTATTATGAAAAAGCTAACTCCTAAAGGTGGATCCATTAAGTATGGTGCCTCTTTGGATATCGGCTACTACGACCAGGAGCTTCAGCTATTGCAACCTGGTAAAACCGTATTAGACACGATTTGGGACCGCCACAAAATGATGCCCGAAAAAGATGTGCGGTCAATTTTGGCTAGTTTCCTGTTTACGGCCAAGGACATTGACAAGACTGTCGGACAACTATCTGGGGGCCAAAAGGCTCGGTTGACACTGATCGTTTTAGCGCTGGAACACAACAACTTTTTATTGATGGACGAGCCCACCAACCACTTAGACCTTGAAGCCAAAGAGGTCTTAGAGCAGGCACTGCAGAAGTTTGACGGCACCCTGCTCTTTGTCTCTCATGACCGCTACTTTATCGACCAATTAGCCAACAAGATTGTCGAAGTTAAAGATGGATCTGCCCAAGTGTACGACGGTGACTATACTTACTACTTGGAAGAAAAAAACAAGCGCGAAAATGCTGCCAGCACGGCTGAAGCTTCTTCGATAGCTACGAATCCATCAGGGGAAAAGACGACCAAACTATCCTACCAGGAGCAAAAGCAGCGTGATTCGCAAAAGCGCAAGTTGGAACGGGCCGTTGATGATCTTGAAGCCAAGATCGACCAACTTGAACAAGAACAAGAAAATATCCAAAACCAGATGGCTGACCCAGAAATTGCGACCAACTTTGACAAGCTGGGGCCGCTGCAAGACCAGCTGACTGCAATTCAAACAGACTTGAACAAGGCCAACAGTGACTGGGAGCAAGCCTTGACAGAACTAGAAGATTTTGAATAAAAATTAAAAATGATTTGGAACAGTACTGCTGCTCCAAGTCATTTTTTGTGTCTAATTTTATTTTTAACAATTTATTCGCCACGTCAATGGACGTGATGGAAGTGTCACCTGCTTGCAATCAAGGTAACCTAGTCGCATTCTGCCGCAAATTCTAGGCAAAGAAAAATCCAATCTCCAAAATAAGGGACTGGATTTTTTAATGTTATTAATCAAGCATGGTGTGAGCATAGGGCAGTTCCAGCGATGGATCTGCGTTCAAGGTCAGGTCCGCAAACTTGCCTGCTTGATAAAGGTTGTATGCAGCTGCCCCAATCATGGCTGCATTGTCGCCGCACAACTTCAATTCGGGCAGGATAACCTTGGGCGTCAGACCATCTGGCAAAGCAGCAATTTCAGTCCTCATCCGCTCACGCAAGCCGTGGTTAGCCGCAACGCCGCCGCCCATGATAAAAGTTTGCGGCTGGTATTGCTTGATTGCCCGGATTGTCTTGTGCGCCAAGACATCAATGACAGAAGCTTGGAAGCTGGACGCAAGGTCATACTTGTCCATTTTTTGGTGAATCTGGTCAGCATGGTGGCAGGTGTTGATGAAGGCACTCTTTAAGCCAGAAAAAGAAAAGTCATAATCATCATCTTCCATCATTGCCCGTGGAAAGTTAAAGGTATCCTTTCCCTTTTGCGCCCACTCGTCAATCGTCTTGCCTGCAGGATAATTGACGCCTAGTACGCGTCCAATCTTGTCGTAGGCCTCGCCAGCAGCATCATCCCGGGTGTCGCCAACAATTTCGAAGTGAATTGGGTCTTTTAACAAAACAATTTCCGTATGACCGCCTGAAACTTGCAGTGCTAGTGCTGGATACCTAATCTCATCTGTCAGCTGAGCGGCTATGATGTGACCCATAATATGGTCCACGCCAATTAAAGGCAGGCCCGTAGCCATCGACGCTGCCTTGGCCGCACTAACACCAATCAAGAGCGCACCAACCAGTCCGGGCCCGTAAGTCACAGCAATTGCATCAATATCCTGCCAAGTTGCATTGGCTTCAGCCAATGCCTCCTTGGTAATCTGACTGATGACCTCAATATGGTGGCGACTTGCTACCTCGGGTACCACGCCGCCAAAGCGTTGGTGGCTTTTAATCTGCGTGGCCACGATCAGACTTTCAACCTCGCGGCCATTTTTAACCACAGCGGTAGAAGTCTCGTCGCATGAGCTTTCATAGGCTAAAATACGGATATCTTTTTTACTATCCAAAACTAATCCCCTTCTTTAATTGCGGTGAGCTGCAGCACCATCTTCAGACCATCCTGGTGCACGTCCTGGTAATAATTGGGGTGCACACTGGTGGTAACAAAGCCCATATTCTTATATAAACCTTTTGCTGCTTCATTATCAGCACGCACTTCCAGACTCAAACTCTGACAGCCCCATTTTTGGGCCTGTTGAACCAGAATACTTAGCATGCGGCTGCCAAGGCCCTGCGCCTGCCATGCAGGCGTCACCGCCAGGTTTGTAATGTGAGCTTCAACCTGCTCCCAACGCAAGCCAGCTAGGGCAACCAAGGCAGAGGCTTGATAGACGACCAGGTACAGTGCATTTTTTTGCCGCAGCTCCTGGTGAAAAATCGCAGCACCCCAGGGCGTATGCCCATGGTAGGCCTTGCTTTCAAGCTCCACAATATTGGCAATGTCACTTGACCGAGCTTGCATCACCTGTAAGACTTGTCCTTTCCAACTAAAGGCAAAAGGCTTAAAAGTTGTTCCAACTTGCCTGCTTTGATGCGATGCAGCCCATTGCAAAAAGTCAAACTTCTTCCACATAATCGCTCTCTGGTCCAAATGGCTGACCGGTCTTCTTGTGCCAGTCAACTTCAGCTTGCGTGCGCCGCAAATACAAAGGCAAGAGTTGGTCTGGATCAACGGGTTCTAACTCAAGTGCTAGTTGGCCAATCAAACCAGCATGAACTTGATTTTGTTCATCTGCTCCAAAATTATAGGGAATCCCCAAGTCCTGCAGCTTTTTTTCTTGTTTGGCAAAACCTGAACCTACAAAAACAAGCTCTTTAATTTCCTGTCTTGCAGCATAATCCTTGATTGCACCCAAAAGCGTGTCGATGTGGTAGTGGCCATCAGCAATCACGCTAATAGGGCAGCCAGCAGAATTGACATAAGCACCGGCAAAATAGTTGTCGTTGCGGGCATCAATTCCTGTAACAATAAGGGCATTAGTAGTGGGACAGCTAGCAGCCAAAGCTGCCAAGGTTGAAACGCCCACAACCTCCTTGTGCAAAATACTGGCAAACATCTTAACCGTAGTCACCCCGATGCGCAGACCAGTATATGAACCTGGTCCTATTGCCACAGCAAAACGGTCAATATCGCTTAACTCAAGCTTATTGGCCGTTAGTATTTCAGTAATTAACGGGTCAAGGTGTTCACTATGGTTGCGCTGGTCGAGTTCGCCTTTTTCAACAATTATATTGGCATCCTCGTTGAGTGCAACGCTCAAATGATTAGTAGCCGTTGACACACTTAAAATTTTCATTTCAGATTATTTACCCTTTTCCAAATCACTTTTTTATCTTAATACGCGAAAGAGCAGTCAAGACAAAGTAGTCCACAAGCATCTGAATCCAAGGCAAGATTGCTTCTTTGGGCAGTCGCTGGATTAGTGCTGCTCGCAGGTCCAAGCCATAGAGCAGGTGCACCCAGTATGTGTTGAGTCCAATGTTAATGATGACCGTTACTAAGAGAGTGGCCAGGATAATGCGCCATATTTTGACTGGCTTTTGGTAAAAAAGCAGGCCGTAGATGAAAGGTCCAAGCATGGCAGACAGTGTGAAGCCAATAAAAAAGCCCCCCTGGTTGCTGAACAAGACTGATGAAATCAGATCACTGATCCCACCTCCAACAGCGCCCCATACAGGGCCAAATAAATAGCCCAGCATCACACTGCCAATAAAGCCTAATCCCACATGCACCATATTGGTACCCACGCTAAATCGGCCTAAAATAATTTTCATTGCAACAATAATCCCCAGAAGGATCAGGTCTCGTAATTCAACCTTGAAATATTCCTTGGTAGTCATATGCAACACTTCTTTCTTTAATTAAACATGATCTGTTTCATGCTTAATTATATTATAAGTTGCGCCAAGTTAGTTCACAAACGGCTTTGTCGTTGCGCTCATCGTCAGCAATTGCATGGTAGGTCTTAGTACTCGCCCCATCTTCAACCATGCTGATATAGGCCAAAGAGTCCTGACCATAACGAACTTCTTGGTTAAATTTAATGTCAATTGTCTTTACCATGTGATTTTTTAAAAAGTCCCGGTCCAGCATGTCAATAAACCAGTTGAAGTAGTGGCCATTAGTCATATGGTGGTTGGTATCAAGGTCATCATACCGGACGCGGTAGTTCCGCTTTTCTTGGTAGTCTTCTTGCAGACGCATACGCGGAAAGCGAGGCAACTTAGGCAGCAAAGGCACGCCCAACTCAGCCATTATCTCCTTGTCAGTGGATACCATTTTGCGCTTTTTAAGGTCGAACATGACCCATTCGCTTTGAGCCTTGACCAATTCATTACCGGCTGCATCGCTAAAGATAAAATTACGATACTCTAAAAAACGGTTGTAGCCTACTGGTTCTGTTGCTATCGTAACTTGTTCACCTGGGTGGGGCAACCTGGTCACTTCAATGTGGTACTGGGTAATTACCCAGCCGAGTCCCCGTTTAGTTAAAGCATCAGTACTAGCCGCACTTTGGGCCAATTGATGTTCAGACACGCTCATCATCAAGTCTACCATTGCTGGCAGCTTCAGATTGCGGTTTTCGTCACACTCATAATAATTTACTTGGTGGTCTTCACTATATTTCATAATTCTTCCTTACTTTTGGTGGTAGCGCTCATATAATTCATTCTTAGAAACATGGTTCTCCTGGGCAACTGCCTTAATTGCCATCTTCTTGCTTGTACCTTGGTCAACCTGCTCCTTAACTAAGGCAAGCAGCTGCGGCCATGATAACTGCTCAGGTGAAGCAGTGCTTGGCGATACTAAAATTACGAATTCGCCCCGGGGCTTGTTCTGAGCAAAGTAGTCACACAGTTCACTTACTGTGCCCCGGATAAATTCCTCATGAATCTTGGTTAGTTCGCGTGCAGCCACGATTTTGCGGTCCGAAGAAATGATGGTCGCCAAATTATTAAGCGTCTTCAGCAGGCGGTGCGGCGCCTCATAAAAAATAGACGTGGCATGTGCTTCATTCATTTGCTCAAAAAAAGGCTTTTGTTCGCCTGCCTTGCGCGGCAAGAAACCGTAGTAAGTAAAAGGTTGGGCATCAAAGCCAGATGCAATCAGGGCCGTTGTGAAAGCCGCAGCGCCCGGAAGCGGGACAACAGGCACGTCTGCTTGGATGCACTCTTGCACCAAGACATAGCCCGGATCAGAAATGACCGGCATGCCCGCATCGCTTATTTCAGCGATTACTGCTCCATCTTGCATTAACTTGACTAACTCTGGCGCCCGTTCCTTAGAATTATACTTATGAAAAGAAAGCATGCGGTTGTGCACGCCAATTTTTTCCAGCAATATTCCACTTGTTCGTGTGTCTTCGGCCGCAATATAGTCTGCTTCTTGCAAAATTCTCTTGGCCCTAATGGTAATGTCTTCTAAGTTGCCAATCGGCGTTGGTACCAGGTAAAGCTTGCCCTTGTCCTGAGCGTAGCTATTTTGCTGCTGCATTTTATCGGTCCTTGTATGCTTTCTTTTTTTCACCAAAATTGTCGAGAATGTCTAAGCAAAACATGCAGTCTGAACTCGGATCACGGTGTGAGCCATAGTACATGTTGCAGATATGGTAGCCCGAATTGTAAATTTGCCGCAGAGACTCAAGGCCGCTTTGGGTTTTAATTGCACCATTATGGGCATTATTCAGCTTATCCATCTTTTCACGCAATAATTTGTTTTCGACTTTTAGTTCAGTATTTTCTTTTAACGTTTCTAAGATACTATTTTCCATGCTCTCGATTGTCTTAGTCATGCTGACCATTGAATCATGAAGCTGTTGGAGTTTTGAATAAGAATCCACCATAAACACCTACTGTTTCCATTGCAGGGCAAGATAATCAAGGAGGTTGCGCAAGCCAACGTTGCTATACCGCATTCGGTCAACCTCAAGCAGATTTTTAAGCATCCTTGCTGCTGCCTGTTGCCTGTCACTATTTAAATCTGCTTGCGCCTTTTCCTTCAGCTCAAGCAAGAGGTAATCCTGCTCTGCTCGACCCTTAGCCATTTCAGCCAACTTGTGTGCACTGACTAGTGCCAAGGGGTTGTGTTCCAGCAGCTCTTGATAAAAATATTTAATGGTCTGATCCAAATTGCTGGTATCGCTCAGTTCAGCAATTGCACTTTGACTAAATCCTTTGCTGGTCAAGAGTTCAGTCCGGTTGCCCGCTTGCATGTCACTAGCAAAGTTGATGAGCTGGGTGCGTGAACGAATAGTGGGCAAAACTTGATCAACGTTTGTCGCAATCAAAATTGACACTACTGGTGCAACTGGTTCTTCTAGCAGGTTAAGCAGGGCATTAGCCGCAGGCAAGGTCAGTTTTTGAGCCTCATTGATAAAAAAGAAGCGCGTGCTGCTCTGCACAGGACTTTTGGCTAATTCCTCCTTCAAAAAGCGGATCTGGTCAATACCTAAGCTCTGCTTTCCTTCGGGAGTGACCAACAAAACGTCAGGATGGTTGCTCGAAATAATTTGCTGGCAGTTTTGACAAGTACCATCAGGCTTATTTTTACCCGTGCAATTAAACAAGCAAGCCAACCAGTAGGCAGTATTTAATGCTAACTCCTCATTTTGACTGCAAAACAGGTAACTGTGGGCTAACTTGTTCTGGTCAAAGGCCTTGTGCAAAAAGGCAACCTGACTCGGGCTGGACTTGGCAATCTCGACTTTCATTAAAACTGTTTAAATTCTTCTACTGGCAGCACAAAGCAAGTAGCTCCGCCAACAGTAAACTTAACTGGCTGGTTGCTGATATCCAGGCTATTCATTACCACGCTTGGATTCATATACTCTTCGCGCGACTTGGATTCGTCCTTGATCACCCGCAAAACTTGCTTGACGTGGTTGTCATCAATCCCGATCAAAAAAGTCGTGTTGCCTTCACTTAAAAAGCCGCCAGTAGTAGCCAATTTCGTTGCCCGAATATCTTCTTTGACGAAGGCGCGTTGCAATCTATTGGCATCTTCTCTTTGTACAATTGCGATTATTAGTTTCATTTTACTCAGTCCTTTAGCAATTCTGCTGGTAAATGGTTTGCGATAATTTTAACACAGGCAGCTACCACTTGTTCAAGCGGTTTGGTTGCATCAACCACCTTGATGCGCCCACTATTACCCTTGTTAACTTCTTGGTAACCCGCATAAACTTTTTGATGGAAAGCAATTTTTTCTTGTTCCAATCGGTCTTGGCTGCCAGCACGTTCTTGGGCAATACGGGCTAATCCCACTTCAGGCTTGACATCCAAAAAAATAGTCAGGTCAGGGGCAATTCCGCTTGTGGCAAAATCATTGATTTCCTTAACCGGGCCAATTCCCAGATCTCGGCCAACTCCTTGGTATGCCAAGGAACTGTCAACAAAGCGGTCGGAAAAGACCACTTTCTTGGCTCTTAGTGCAGGAATAACCGTCTCAGCCATGTGCTGGCTTCGGGCCGCAGCATAGAGCAAAGCTTCGGTGCGCGGGCTCATTTGTTCATTATCGGGATTTAAAATCAACTGCCTGATTTTTTCGGCGATTACCGAACCACCTGGCTCACGCGTCACTAGATATTGTATTTTTAAGCGTGGGCCAATTTGGGCAACTACTTGGGCTAAAACTGTGCTTTTGCCGGACCCATCAGGCCCCTCAAAACTAACAAAATAACTTTTCATAAAACTCTCCATATGTCTATTTTACAAGAGTTGAACCTTTTTGACACGTTTAATGAAAGTTTTTTCGAGAAATTAAAAAAGCTGCTCTTTCCCGAGCAACTTTTGATTTGAAAAGCGTTAATGCAACCACTAAATATTGTGTGGTGTCTGGAAGCTTCACTTCACTTGAATTTTACCTAAAGTTTCCTACTTATCAATGACATACTTTTGCCAAAGTTGCCAAACATTGGCGCCCGAAAAACGTTTAGCATTTTCATAAGCTGAGGCACTCATACTCTCCTGCATGGCTGGATCTTCAAAAAAGCCACTGATTTTACTTGCCAGTTCATCGACCTGGCCACTATTTACCAGAAGGCCGCTTGCACCATTGTCAATCAAGTCTCTAGGGCCATAGTTAATATCATAAGAAATAACTGGGACACCATGGGCTTGGGCTTCAACAATTGCAAGTGAGGCCCCTTCATAACAAGATGTAACCAGTAGCAGCTGTGCATTATTGTAGACCGTCTCTATATCTTGGGTGTATCCCATAAAGTGAACTGCCTGCTCAAGTTGCAAGTCGTGAACTAACTTCTTTAGTTTCCTTTCTTCTTGATAATTATCACTGCCATCGCCGTAGCCATAGATATCTAAACTCAAAGACGAGTTGCTTTGGTGAGCTTGGGCAAAGGCATTAATCGTATCATCCAGACGCTTTTCCGGAAAGAGCCGCGCAATAGCAATAATCTTGCCCTGAATGCGCTCACTCATTGCAACATGCTTAGCTTGCAATTGTTCATCTGACACAATACCTACCGGAATGGCAACGATTGGTACCTGTGTCCGCAAGCGTTTGCGCATATCTTCTGCTTGCCTTAGTCCAGGAGTAATCACCAAGTCCGTTTTGCTCAACAATTCGTTATTAGAAATGGAATTATACGTCAGAGGGGAGTTGGAATCCCAATAGTCGCGAAAATGAATGCTGTGAAAGTGCTCAATCTTCTTGACTGGCGTCTTCATGTTAATCATTGGAACGTTGGTAATATTGCTGCGGTCTGAAATAAAGGTCGACGGCTCGCCGCCATCTTGCTCATTTAATTCATCAAGCATGATAGTAAAGGCTTGCCCGCTGTTCATCAAAGAATGCTGCTTGCCCCGGCTATCAGTCAATTGAATATTGGTCGCTGCCAGCCACTTTGGCTTTTGTTCATAGGCAATTTCATAATAAATCGTGCCGTCTGGTCGATAGAACAGTTCATATACCAGGTTGCCCGTGCCCGTATCAAAAATTTGGGTCAGACTCTTAAACCCGCGAGTATCGTAAAAGTCTTCTTTAGTCCTGTGGCCGTCACCATTAAAGTATTGCACAGTATCGATACTGCCATTAGCAAACAAGCTGATGGTCATCGTTTTAAAAGAACCATCATAAACCTCATATTCATTAGCCCCTTCCTTTACCTGACAAAAGTCAGGCAGGGCAAGATCCTCCAGGGTCACCACCTTGCTAGAAAAATTGACGGTATTGGCAAAGAAGTCAAACATATTAACATAATCTTCATCAGTTAGGCCATATAGTGGCAAGTTGTCGTGGGCAAACCGGTTAAATTCTGACATCACTATCTTAGCCTTAACGCCATTATGCTTAAAAAGCTTCAACCGTTTGACTTCAGCGTGCTCTATTCCTGAACTGTTCACATCCAACCGATTATTTAAAAAATAATACATTTTCTTCCCTCTCGCATGTACTTTACTGCTAACAACTTACTAACATTAATTATCCATATTATATTCCAATAGCACTAAAAAAGCTCGCACCGGCGAGCTTGACTTATTCAGAGATTGCATTGGTAAAACCAGTAAAACTGGTGTGCCGGATCCTTGCCTCATCATACAGGAACGAGTACTTGGCTCGCAATATTTTACTGGCAATTATGTTGTCTTCTGACATGTCCAAAGTCGTTGGGTCCAGACTTTTTTGAACCGCAATTTCCTCTTGAAGTCGTTCAATAATAGCGTTTAAGCGCGCATCACCTAGTTTTTTTACTTCGTCATGTGCCATTAGATTGCTGTTCTCCCTTGAACTGCCCGCTTGAGGGTAATCGAATTAGCGTATTCAATGTCGCTGCCCACTGCTAAACCAGCAGCCAAGCGAGTTACCTTTATGCCTGCTGGTTTGATCAGCTTGCTGATGTACATTGCAGTCGACTCTCCTTCTGGCGTTGAATTTAGCGCTAGAATAATTTCCTTGACCTTATCCTGCTTTTGCAGACGAACAATCAGCGACCTAATGTTGATCTCTTCTGGACCAATACCGTCCATTGGCGATAAGACACCGTGCAAGACATGGTAGAGGCCATTGTATTCACCCATGTCTTCAAAGGCCATCACGTCCTTGGGCTGTTCCACCACCATAATGGTGGTCTGCTCGCGCCCAGGATTGGAGCAGATAGCGCAGGGATCTTTTTCTGTAATATTGCCACAAATGGAGCAGCGGTGCAGCTTTTCTTTGACTTCATTCAAGGCACTAGAAAAGTTGTGCACATCGTCATTTGGCATGTCTAACGTGTAAAAAGCTAGCCTTGTGGCTGTTTTTTCACCAATACCAGGCAACTTCATGTATGAGTCAATTAGGTGCGCAATTGGTGCTGGATACTGCAATTAAATCATGCCCTTCGTGTACTTGCCTAAACTGGCCTGCGTAGTCTCATCGATTGCAGCCAGTCCCTTGTTGATTGCATCAATAATCAGATCTTGCAACATGTCTGGATCATCGGGATCAATTGCATCCTTATTGATAACGATATCCTTTAACTTACGATCACCGCTAAAAGTAGCAACCACTAAGTCGTCAGCAGACTTGCCAACAAATTCTTGTGCAGTAATAGTCTGTTGTTCTTGAGCCATTTGCTCCTGCATCTTCTTAGCATGCTTCATCATCTGCTGCATGTTCATGCCGCCCATACCACCAAAGTTTGGTCTTTTACTCATTGTCTTCTCCTCTTATCTTTAATCTTTAACGTTGACGCGGTCGCCAAAGATGTCCTTGGCCTTTTGCACCACTTCGTCTGCAGTCTTGTCACTGGCCTCATCTTCTAACGCCTCACTGCTTGCTTGCTTTTTATGCAGCAGTTCATCGCGGTGGGTCTGCAAAAATTCCTTGCGGACCGTAAACCAATCTTCATCTGGAACCAGCACAATCTCATAGTCATGCTTGGTAAACTTGGCTATTTGGCCTGTTAAGACAGCTAGCAAGTCATCATCAGAGCTAGCCTTTTCAAACCACAAAGTATACTTGCACTTCATCACAACCTGGTCTGGACTAGCCGCAACTGGCTCAAGCACATCAAGGAGTGCCCGCTGAGAAACAGCCAACACAGACTGCAAGTCAGGCCAAACATCCTTAATAGCCTGCAAATTCTTTTTGGTCGCATTTTCCAAGACATGATACACTTGCTGGCGATTTTGTTTGTCAACTCGTGGCTTATTTTTGCTAGCTTTCTTTTCCTGCTTTTTAACCTTAGGTGCCTTATTTTTGCTTGTTTTTCCAGCTTTAGCACTTGTGTTATCAAGATGAAATACATGGTCGCTGCTTCTTGGGTGTTTCTGGCCCAGTGCAGAAACCTTAGCCGTCAAATCAACAACCTGCTTTTTTAAGGCAGCAATTTCTGCTTGCAGGCCGGACCCATCTGTTTTAGCTACCTGTTGTCCAGTATCAGTTGGGCTAACTGCTTCAACGCTCTTAGTCGTTTTTACCGCGGCCTTTGTGGTACTTTCCACCAAAAAAACTTCTAATGGAATCTGCTGCTGATTAGTATACCGCAAATCGCCCAAAGCCGTATTAGCAGATGCAATCATCTGAAGAAAACGTTCTGGCTGAATATTCTTAATTTCAGTAACGAAATCCTGGTTTAAGAAATTAACTTCATCTTCATTTCCAGTTTTGACTACCATCAAGGCATTAGTTGCCAGATCAATTAACTCATCCAAGATATTCTTGGAACTGGCACCTGCTTTTAGCTGGGCCTGGGCCAAGGTAAGAGCCTGCTTAGTATCCTCATTTAAGATTGCTAGCAAAAGCTCTTCAACTTTTTCTTTGGCCGCAAAGCCGGTTATTTCAAGCGCTGCTGGGTATTCCACCTTGTCTTGCTCGTAACTAAGGAGCTGATCTAAAATACTCAAGGCATCTCGCATACCACCGTCTGCAACTTGAGCAATGACGGCTAGCGCCTTATCGTCATATGTTATTTTTTCCTGGTCTAGAATGTGTTCCATCCGGTTAAGCAGGTCCTTTTGGGCAATTCGCTTAAAGTTGTAGCGCTGCGTCCGCGAGATGATCGTTGCCGGCACCTTCTGCAGTTCTGTGGTAGCCAAGATGAAGACCACATGCTCTGGTGGCTCTTCTAAAGTCTTAAGCAGAGCGTTAAAAGCGCCCATTGACAGCATATGGACTTCATCAATAATGTAGACCTTGTACTTGCCTTGGGTCGGAGCGTATTTGACCTGATCACGAATTTCGCGAATCTCGTCAACCCCGTTGTTGGAAGCAGCATCAATTTCCATGATGTCTGCCATTGCGCCCTTGTCTGCTGCCAGGCAGTTAGCGCACTCATTGCAGGGCTCGCCATCTTGCAAGTTAGTGCAATTCAAGGCCTTGGCGAAAATCTTGGCACATGAAGTCTTGCCGGTACCACGTGGCCCGGCAAAAAGAAAGGCATGTGAAATTGTGCCCCGCTTAATCGCGTTTTTCAGCGTATCAGTAATATCTTTTTGGCCAACAACACTGTCAAAGGTGCGTGGCCGCCACTTACGGTATAACGCTTGATAAGCCATGATCATTCTTTCCTAGTAAAAAACTCTTAACTCTTCGAAAGAGTTAAGAGTTTGTCAATGTCTAATAAAAGGCACATGCCTGAGCAACCTTAGTGCTGCTACCTTCCGGTCCTGACACGCTTTGGAAGTCAAACATTGCCCATAGATAATACTACCGTATTTAGCAAGATTTTTCCACTAATTTGCTGAATTTTTCTCAGCTTCATTATTTGCAGCTGCAATCTTAGCCTGCTTCTGCTTTTGCCGAATTGACCGGAAAAAGTTTTTCAGCATTTGGCTGGCTTCATCGTGGTATAGTCCGCGAATGACTTGGGGGTGGTGGTTAAATTTAGCCACATCAAAAAGGTTGACCACGCTGCCAGCAGCTCCAGCCTTGGGATCAGACGCTCCATAAAAGACAGTTTTTATTCGCGCATTAATAATGGCTCCCGCACACATCGGACAGGGCTCAAGCGTCACCAAAAGGCTGCAATCAACAAGCCGCCAAGTCCCTAAACGAGCACAAGCTTGTTTGATAGCAATCAATTCAGCGTGCTGGGTAGCATCTTGGTCTAACTCGCGGCGGTTATAGCCGGTCCCAATCACATTTCCGTCTGGATCTACTATAATTGCACCAATCGGCACTTCATCTTGGTCTCGGGCTTTATGTGCTTGATCTAAGGCCAGCTGCATGTATTTTTGCTTAGCACTGCTCGACCAGTCCATTAGGCTTTCACCGCCTGCAAGACATAATAACCCTTATCCCGCAGCAAAATAGTGCAGTTGCCAAAGGTGCTTTGAAGCAGCTTGCGGGCGCTGGGTTCACCTTGCTTCTTCTGGATCACAACCAGTAAGATACCGCCGGCTACTAAGTGATCAAACGCTCCGGTCAAAATACTTGAAACTACGCCCTTGCCAGCCCTAATTGGTGGATTAGTTACAATCAGGCCGAATTTTTTAGCTGCATCAACTTGGGCATACACGTCCGACTGGTAAATCTGCACGTTAGTAATGCCGTTGACTTGAGCATTCTGCTGGGCTAGTGCCAGCCCGCGCTCGTTAACATCGACCAGTTCAATGGTCTGCTCAGGCCAAAACTTAGCAGCAAACAAACCTAGGGGGCCATAACCAGCACCCACATCCAAAATATTGTGCGGCGGAAAAACCACCTGTGCCATTTGCTTAATTAAAACACCCGTTCCATAGTCAACCCGCATCTTGGAGAAGACCCCTGCGTCAGTTGTAAACTTGAGGTCAATATTGCCAGCGTGGTAATCAATGATGCGTTCATCATGCTTGGACGTTGGGTGAGCTGCATAATACATTTGGTTTTCTTTGTTATCCATTATCTGCCCGTTTCTATCTCAATCTATCTGAATCAATTTTAACGGATAGTAGCCTTTTTGCAAATCACTTTAGCCTAATCAGGTAAGATTGCTTCTAAAATAAAAAGCAAAAATCAACTCAAATTAATGAGTTGCTGAAGTTATATTAACAAATATTTATTAGTTTTGCGTCTTGTGATAATTTCTCCCAAAACACTAACTAGCAATACGTCATTAATCACTATTAAAGCGATATTTGAATACCATCGTGCATTAGATTAGGCAGAGTTCCTATCTTGACACTTGCATTGATTACTAGCACCAAAATAATCAAGACCAAGCTAAGAGGGCTATGCCCGATTGAATATCGGTATCTAGTCTTCAGCCAAAATTTGATAAACTATCTTAATTTCAGGATTTACAACAGTATTTTATACTTTTATTTATAGTCTTTATTAAGGGGTGACGCTAATTGATGAATAAACTTGACCATTACTGTTGACAGCACCTACACCAATTGTCTTATTCTGCGGCTTAAGAAGGATATCACGGTGGCCCCAATTCGAATCAGCATCATTATAGATATATTCATAGATCATGTTTTCTGCAACCAGTGCGCTTGACGAGGTCGTGGCAGAGACTAACTCTTTAGTCTTATGATCAACTGTCCACCCCCAAGGAAACTCTGCAATGCACTCAGAGATGCTGGTGATAGAAATTCCGGCCTTTTTAAAATAGTCCTTCAAAATAAAATTACCAGCCTTATCAACGTGACTAAAGTTAGTTGGAAGCAATTTCGTCCGCTTTTGCGTTACAGCATCATAATGTAAATTTTCGGAAACTGGTGCTAGATCGCGCTTATTGCGTTCTTTATTTAGTTCCTGTAAAAACGCCTTCCTAAATTCCTTAAGGGAAAAATCAGTACTTGCTTGTTGCTGGGATTGTTTTGCAGACTCAGTAGCCTTTTTGGGGATCCCAACATTTTGCATTTTGATTCGATTAGCTGGCACAAAGCTACCAGCTCGTAACATGTAATACTTCTTGCCTCTAATCTTGATTTTATTGATAATTTTAATCTTCTTGCCCTTCTTGAGAGCCGGCTTCTTGAGTTTATGTCCCTGGCCATCATATAGGTATGTCTTTTTGTTTATCTTGCCCTTGCGGGAAGCAGCAGCCTTAACCTTACGACCCTGACTGCCATACGTAGTACCTGCTAGAGTGAGCGTCTTCTTTTCTGCCGGCATATTTAAGGTAAGTTGACTAGAAATTGTTTCAGCCTTTATCTGCCTTATAGGTAAAAATATTGTCCCAAATATACTAGTGCATACTAGATTAGCAACTAAGATTTTATGATATCTGGTTTTTTTCATTATATTTCCTCTTCTTAATCATGTTTATATTGCCTCGTAATAGGCTGTTAACATGCACAATGTTTTTGCTTTCATCATCAAGCAATGTAGCTATGAAGACAACTCCCCCTTGCTGCTACCGGCAAGGCAGTAACCAATTATTAACACCTCTTGCAATTTAAACATTAACTTTGTTTTTAGGCAACTAAAATTGGTACACTTATTCTACCTGTTGCTGATGAAGAATAATAGCATAACTGGCATTTTATTTCTAAAATCTTTTGAAAGTCACCGCAAGACAACAATTTCCCCAACACAAAAAAGCGTAAGCCCAAATTGAGCTTACGCCTTTTCTGTGTTTGCTTGGTCCAGTTGGACTGTAACTATTTTAAGGTTACAGAAGCGCCAACTTCTTCAAGCTTAGATTTAATGTCATTAGCTTCGTCTTCAGAAACGCCTTCCTTAACGTTCTTAGGAGCGCCATCAACAAGATCCTTTGAGTCCTTAAGGCCAAGTCCAGTGATGTCACGAACTACCTTAATAACCTTAACCTTTTCTTGACCAGCTTCAGTCAATTCAACATCGTAAGTTGATTTAGCAGCAGCTTCGCCACCAGCAGCACCAGCTGCAGCAACAGGAGCGGCAGCAGAAACACCAAATTCGTCTTCAATTGCCTTTACCAGGTCATTTAATTCAAGAATTGAAGCACTCTTCAAGTCTTCAATAATCTTTTCAGTATCTAAAGCCATACTTATTTATCCTCCGAAATTTTAATATTAGATAAAAATTACTTTATTTTTATTCTGCAGCTTCGTCTTTTGAATCAGCAACAGCTTTAACAGCATATGCGACGTTGCGTACAGGAGCTTGTAATACAGAAACAAGCATTGACAGCAAGCCTTCACGGCCAGGGATAGCGGCAAGTTCCTTGATTTCTTCTTTCGAAGTCAATTTGCCTTCCAGCACACCACCCTTAATCTCGATTACGTCAAAGTCGTCTTCATACTTAGAAACGATTCTTGCTGGTTCAGTAATGTCATCGGCATTGTCTGTATAAATCACAGCAGTTGGACCAACAAAAGTATCGTCAAGGCCTTCAATACCAGCCTTAGCAGCAGCACGTCTGAGGTAAGTATTCTTAACAACCTTCATCTTGACATCGTTGTCGCGAAGTTCCTTACGCATGTTAGTAACTTCTTCAACAGTTAAGCCAAGGTAGTTGATTACCAAGATGGCCTTAGCAGCCTTTAATTCCTCAGCAAACGCATCAACCAACTTTTCCTTTTCAGCAATAGCAGCTTTACTCAATCAAATTCACCTCCATAAATTATTAATAAATTCCATCGGCCGAAAAAACTCCATGCCAGGAAGGACATGGAGCATTAAATATCTTCATTATCTTCTGGCCTCGGCGGGAAATTAAGGCGTCATGCCACCCGAGTCTTAGGTAGAATTTACTTTATTAACTATAGCAGGACCAGCAAGCAAATGCAAGTCAATTACTTCTTTTCTTCTTTAATTAGCTCAAACAACTCGCCAGAAGTTTTATAAATAACCCAGCTAGCCAAGTTGACAATGTGGTCGCTAATTCTTTCCAGCAGGCGAATAATGACAAAGTAACTGGCGGCCGCAATTGCAGCATTAGGATCCTTTTCAACTCCGTCAATCGTCATCTTGCGGGCCCGTTTATAGTCTTGGTAAACTTCTTCATGTCCCTGTACCATTTCACGTGCCGTTTTTTCATCTTCTTGAACATAAGCAGTCAGAACTTGGATGAGCATCATGCGCACCTTGTGGGTCATGCGTGAAATAATTGTTTCAACCTCATGAATCCGTGGATTGCCCTTAACCCGTACCGTTTCCACTGCAATACTGTTAGCATTTTCACCGATTCTTTCCAGGTCAGTGGTTGCCTTTAAGATACTAATCACCACTCGAAAGTCCGTAGCCACAGGCTGCTGCAGGGCCATTAGCGAAAGCGCCTTTTTTTCAATTCGAATTGCTTCACGGGCAACTTCTTTGTCCTCAGCAATCATTTCTTCAGCCGTCTTCTTATCGTGGTCGACGAAGGAACGCGTTCCCTTGTCGATCAAATCGTTAACCAGCACGCCCATTTCCATAAACTGGGTGTTCAACTTTTTTAATTCATCCAAAAATATCTCGTGCATAATCCACCTCCAAATTTAGCCAAAGCGGCCGTTAAGATAATTACTTGTGATTTCCTGCTTAGGTGCTAGGAACATCTCCTCCGTTGTGCCTGCTTCAACTAGCTTGCCATCCATCAAAAATGCCACTTGGTCAGAAATTCGACTTGCCTGTTGCAGGTTGTGCGTCACCATAATAAAAGTATATTTTTGTTTCAAGCCCATCAGGGTTTCTTCAATTTCCGCACTAGAAATTGGATCAAGAGCTGAAGTTGGTTCATCAAGCAGAACCACTTCGGGTCTAATTGCCAGTGCCCGGGCAATACAGATGCGCTGCTGCTGACCACCTGAAAAGGCCAAGGCATTGCGCTGTAGGCTGTCTTTGGTTTCTGTCCAAATTGCTGCCTGCTTCAGGCTCTCTTCCACCCGCTGGTCAATCAAATCCTTATCCTTAACACCTGCAACCCTGAGGCCATATGCAATATTGTCATAAACAGAAAAAGGAAAGGGAGTTGGCTGCTGGAAGACCATGCCTACACGCTTGCGCAGGGCAACTAAGTCCAAGTGCGAACCGTAGATGTCTTGTCCTTCCAGGAGAATCTTGCCCGTTATCTTAATATTTTCAATGTCATCGTTCATCCGATTGAGACAGCGCAAGAAAGTCGACTTGCCGCACCCTGAAGGACCAATCAGAGCTGTCAATTTTTGTGCTGGAAATGCCAAGCTGATACCGTGCAGGGCTTCAAAGCTGCCATAATGCAGTTTAACATTTTCTGCTTCCATAATATTGGTCATAATGCTGCCTCCTTAGCCAAAACTACCCTGAATATATTTTTCAGTAATTTCACCCTGCGGATTAGTGAAGATATTATTAGTAGTATCGTATTCAAGGGCATGTCCCAAGTGAAAGAAGGCGGTATATTCGCTGATTCTTGAAGCTTGCTGCATGTTATGGGTCACCATGACCATGGTGTACTTCGCACGCAATTGCTTCAGCGTATCTTCTAACTTAGCCGTAGAAACAGGATCAAGCGCACTGGCTGGTTCATCTAAGAGCAATATTTCTGGCTTGAGCGCAAGTGCGCGGGCAATACACAAGCGCTGCTGCTGACCACCTGATAAGGCCAAGGCACTTTGATCAAGCTTGTCCTTAACCTCGTCCCAAAGTGCAGCTGCCTTGAGACTTTCTTCAACTACCTGGTCAAGCTTGTCCTTATCTTGCTGGCCGTTAGCCTTTAACGCATAGACGATATTTTCTCTAATAGACTTGGGAAAGGGATTAGGTTTTTGAAAGACCATCCCAATCGCTTTGCGCAGTTCGTAAACATTGATTTTCTGCGCATTGACGTCCAGATCATGAAAGATAATCTCGCCATCAACTCGGGCCACACGGTCGTTCATCCGGTTTAGACTCCGCAAAAAAGTGGACTTGCCAGACCCCGATGCGCCAATCAGGGCGGTAATCGAGTTCTTCTTAAATCCTAAACTAACATCAAAGAGCTTTTGCACCACGCCTCCATAAAAGACGCTCAGGTCTTTTGTGTAGATTGCACAATTAGACTCATCAAAGGTCTTAATGTGGGCTGAATTTTGTTGCCAATTATCCATAACTTACCCCTATTTCATTTTGGCTGCGGTTAAACGAGCATAAACCCAATTGCCTAAAACGCGCGCACCAAAGTTAAAAATAATTACGACAATGACTAGCAGGGCTGATGTAGCAGCCGAAACGGCACTCACATCTGGAATGATGCCTTCAGTATTAACCTTCCAAATGTGCACAGCCAAAGTCTCTGCTGGTCGCATCACATTTAAAAAACTAGTAGGGCTGAACATGTTCCAGTTGGAATAGTCAACTGTCGAACCACTTTGTCCAGCTGTATAAATTAAGGCGGCCGCTTCACCAAAGACGCGACCAGCACTCAAAATAACTCCGGTAATGATGCCGGGAAGAGCTGCTGGTATCACAATGCCGCGAATGGTTTTCCAGTTGGACAAGCCCAACGCCCAGCCAGCTTCGCGCTGCGTCTGTGGAACGCCCTTAATGGCCTCTTCAATGTTGCTGGTTAAGATGGGCAAGTTGAAGAAGGTCAGCGCCAGAGCACCAGCGATAATTGAAAAGCCCAGGCCAAACTGGACAACAAAGAGCAAGTAGCCAAATAGTCCAACAACAATTGAAGGCAATGAACTCAAAATTTCAATTGTCGTCCGTATTAACTGGGTGAACCAATTATCCTTGGCATATTCGGCTAGGTATATTGCAGCCCCTAGCGCAATTGGAAAAGAAATCAGCAGCGTAAGTACCAACAGGTATAACGAATTAAAAAGTTGATCACGAACACCCCCACCTGCTTCAAAAGAAGAAGCAGTAGAGGCCAAAAAATGCAAGGACAAGTGGGGCAGACCTGATAGCAGGATATTGCCAATAATGCCTACTAACAGCAGAATAACAATTCCCACTAAAAAGTAAATGACCCCTGTCGCTAGACGGTTGTTTTTTTTGGAATTCATCATATGGCTAACTCTTCTTTCCGATCAGGTGGACTAAAAGATTGAATACGAGTGACATTGCCAGTAATAAGAGAGCCAAGGACCACAATGCATTGTTTGGCAAAGTGCCCATTACGGTATTGCCCATTTGGCTGGTTAATTGACTAGTCAAGGTGGCTGCTGGACTAACTAGGTTGGCTGGCATCAAAACCGCATTGCCAATTGCCATCTGGACAGCTAACGCTTCGCCAAAGGCCCGGGCCATCCCAAAGACAACTGCCGTCATAATTCGTGCCCGCGCAGCCCGCAGAACCACATGGAAAACTGTTTGCCACTGCGTTGCCCCTAGAGCAGCTGACGATTTGCGCAGTTCTTTAGGAACCGCCTTGAAGGCATCAACTGTTAGTGAAGTAATCGTTGGCAGAACCATCACAAACAAGATCAGCGTTGCCGTTAAGATCCCAAAACCAGTCCCGCCAAAGATAGTTCTTACTGCTGGAACAATCACAGTCAGTCCCAGGAAACCATAGACTACTGAAGGGATACCGACCAAGAGTTCCATCACCGATTGCAGTAGACGTGCACCTTTGCCGGATTCATATTCAGTCATAAAGAGAGCTGCGGCAACGGAAAATGGCGTCGCCAAAACTGCTGCTAACAAGGTAACTGCAAAGGAAGTAACAATCATTGCAGCTGCACCCACATGCTCCTTGCCCGCATTAGGATTCCAATCCGATGAAAACAAAAAATGAACCAAGTTAACGTGGTCAACAAAAAAAGTGGCTAGACCTTTACTAGCAACAAAGCCAATAATAGCTACAATCAAAACGCCGATAATAGCAATAGCTAGAAAGGTCAGTCCCCTGCCCCAGCGTTCTTGTCTTGTTTCTTTAGAAGGACTAGTCAGTCTTGCCAGATCAACGTTTTGCGGATCGATCTCATTAAATTTAACATGCGGTACCTTTTGTTGGGCGATTGCTTTTTCAACTACCCTTTGCAAATCTTGCTTCTTTTTAGCCATGCGTCTTACCTAGTTTCGTTACCTTATTCTGGCTGGTGCGCTCAACTTTCATTTCATGAATGCTGAGATAGCCAATCTTGGGCACCAGCCCCGCTTGCACTTCCTTGCTCAGCATATACTTGATGAAGCCGGCTGTCTTCGTGTTGGGCTTGCCCTTAGTGTACATGTGTTCATATGACCAGAGTGGCCACTTGTTAGTTGGAATATTTTTGTTTACCGGTTGCACATGATTGATGCTCAATTTTTGAATATTTTGGTCATTAGCATATGGGAAAGAGATATAGGAAATTGTTCCTGGAGTCGAACTCACAATTTTCTTGACCGTGCCATTGGAATCCTGTTCTTGCGAATTAACAGCTTCCTTGCCATGCAGAATTAAGTCTTCAAAAGTAGACCGGGTACCACTACCGCGCGAACGGTTAATGACAATAATTGGCAGGTCTTTGCCGCCAACCTGGTGCCAGTTCTTAATGTGCCCGGTAAAAATAGCTGCTAGTTGGCTTTTAGACAGGTTGGCTACGCCCACGCCCTTGTTGGCAATAGGGACAATGCCGACAACAGCAACAGGATAATCCCTTAGTTTGCTAGCATCAATTCCCTTTTGGGTATCAGCAAAGACATCAGAAGTGCCAATCTGTGCAGCACCAGCTTGAACTTGACTAAGGCCAGTTCCTGAACCGCCGCCTTGGACAATAATGTTGCTGTCCAGGTGAGCCAGATGGTAGTCATTCCCCGCCTGCTCAACTAGTGGCTGCAGGGCGCTTGACCCCACAATTGTAATCTTCTCTTGGTTCTTGTTGCAGCCCACTAAAAAAAGCGGTACAGCCAAAAAGAAGACCAGCAATTTGCTCAAATATTTTTTTTGCATCATAATTCCTCGATTAGACAATTACATTAACCTTAGTTTACCAAATAATGCTCTGTCGATAAACTATAAACACACTAGGGACTAAAAAATGGTACTTGCTTGGATCTCTTTGATTGTGGTCGTGTTGACATATATTAACAAGCACAAATAGAAAAGGACAGCCGCACAAAAATCTTCGCAGATTATGGGCTTGGTCTCTGATCAAATAACAATAATTTAGCAGATTAACCTTGACACAGGTGCCCAAAATTCAAAAAATGGCTTGTCATCACCAGTCTTCTTTTTATTGTTATTACAACACAATCATTTAGCGTAACTAAAAATCCTGCTACCAGAATAAGTTCTAGTAACAGGATTTTTTAAATTCACTTATTAATCTAAGTTGAGTGGATCCAGCTTGATGCCAGGGCCAAAAGTTGCGGCAACAGCCACACTCTTAATGTATTGACCCTTAGCAGCTGATGGACGGGCACGTAAAATAACGTCGCGCAGTGCATCAAAGTTTTCGATCAACTGTTCATCAGTGAATGAAACCTTACCAATAGCAGCGTGAATGGCAGCTTGACGGTCAACCCGGTATTCAACTTGACCAGCCTTAACGTTCTTAACAGCCTTTTCAATGTCCATGGTTACAGTACCAGTCTTAGGGTTTGGCATTAAGCCCTTAGGTCCTAAGATCCGGCCTAAGCGACCTACCTTAGCCATCATTGTTGGTGTTGCAACAACGACGTCAAAGTCTAGGTAGCCATTTTGCACCTTTTCAACCAAGTCGTCAGAGCCAACTTCGTCAGCACCAGCGGCCTTGGCTTGTTCAGCTTGTGGGCCTTCAGCAAAGACAACCACCTTCTGCGTCTTACCAGTACCGTTTGGCAGTACCAGTGAGCCCCGGATTTGTTGGTCAGCTTGCTTAGGGTCAACGCTCAAGTTGTATGAAACTTCAACTGAAGCATCAAAGCCTGCATATGAAGTTTCTTTAACCAACTTCATAGCCTCAGCAACTGAATATAGCTTCTTTGCGTCTACTTTTTTAGCAGCTTCTAAATATTTTTTACCATGCTTTGGCATGTGATTTCCTCCTTAATATGTGGTCAAGCAAGCCAGCGGCTCTCCCACCTAAAATGTTATAAATAACAGGATTAGTCTTCGACTTCGATACCCATGCTTCTAGCAGTACCTTCGATCATCCGCATAGCAGCTTCGACATCAGCAGCGTTAAGGTCCTTCATCTTGGTTTCAGCAATTTCCTTAACCTGATCCTTAGTGACCTTACCAACTTTCTTGGTGTTTGGTTCACCGGATGCCTTGTCGATCTTAGCTGCTTGCTTCAAAAGAACTGGAGCTGGTGGAGTCTTAGTTACAAATTCGAATGAACGATCTTCGTAAACTGTGATGACTACAGGAATAATCATGCCTTTTTGGTCAGCAGTTCTAGCATTGAAGTCTTTGGTAAAGCCAACAATGTTAATTCCCGCTTGACCTAAAGCAGGACCAACTGGGGGTGCAGGCGTTGCTGCACCAGCTGGTATTTGTAATTTGACAACGTTAATAACTTTCTTTGCCACGGTCAATACCTCCTTGATTCCGTGCGTGGTTAAAATGGGAAATAAATACTTCCCTCCCACAATAATAAAAGTACCTTAATATGATACCATCGTTTACCTAGTTTTGCAATGTTTCAAACAAGTTTAGCTAATTTTCTTAACCTGATCGTAATCTAATTCAGTAGTAGTTGCACGGCCAAACATGTCAACTGAAACAAAAAGCTTATAACGATCTGGCTGGACCTCGGTGATTTTACCTTCAATACCATTGAAAGCCCCATCAGTAATCGTGACCATCTCACCCACTTCAAATTCAATTTGTGGCCGCTTGGCTGGTTCACCCTGCTGGCGCAATAGTCGATTCACTTCTTCTTCTAATAATGGCGATGGCTTGGAGCCACCACCGTGTGAACCAACAAAGCCGGTAACGTTAGGCGTGTTACGGACCACAAACCAACTTTCATCCGTCATTACCATTTCAACTAGCACGTATCCTGGGAAGACTTTTTCTTCAACTTTTTTCTTCTTGTCGTTGACCTTTTCGACTTTTTCTTGTTCTGGCACCATCACCCGAAAGATGTAGTCTTGCATCCCCATGCTTTGCGCACGTGACAACAAGTCGGACCTAACCTTGTCCTCATAACCTGAATAAGTATGGAGCACGTACCATTGCTTCTTAACTGTTTCAACCATTATTGCTTTTTCTCCTTTAATTTTTTGGCAAACAAAAAAACCTCCACGCCAGAGGTCTTTTTCAGTTATATTTATTGTAACACACATAGAACGACATTTCTATTTTACATTACCAATTGGGTTAAACTGCTAAATAGCAAGTCGAGCAAGCCCAAGTATGCAGCAAACAAGATTGAAGTCACAATGACGGTCCCTGTATCGTGCCGGTTCTGCTTAGCGCTTGGCCACGTTACCAGTCGCATTTCTTCGCCAACACTCTTAAAAAACTTAATCATTACCTCTTACCTCGTTTCCTTATGTAAAGTTATTTTGCCACAATGCTTGCAAAACTTTTTCAATTCAAGCCGCTGAGTGCGATTCTTCCCTGCGGTGATCGAGTAATTACGCGAGCCGCATACGCTGCAGGCCAAAGATGCTTTTTTCACTGCCATAATCTCACTTCCAAACTACTATATTATAGCAAAAATTTTTTAATAAGCAATTTACTAGTAATCTTAATTGATTCTTTATTTGCTTTTACTTACTTAGGAATAAAGGCAGCTGCCTTTTTGTAAGCAACTGCCTTATGGTGGCCAAACATTGCGTGACCACCAGACGTAGAACATTGGATTAGTCGGATTTACTTCTTAAGATTTTCATTTACGAAGGATTCGATCTGGTCGTCAGAATAATCTAGGAACGGAAGCATTGCCTCTTCCGTCTTGATGGTATCTCTACCATTCTTTTCCATAAAATAATCCCACAAAGTATCTCTAACTGGAACATCTGAATTGCTCCAGTCAAATACCTCCTTCATGTGACGATCTAACAGTGCAGTCTTAATAACATCTTCAGCCATCTTAATTACCTCCTAAAAATATCCTACACAAGTTATTATAACGCGTTTTAGCAAGCATGGTTAATATTAGCTAAGAAGTACCTTGCGCATCTTTTGCAGAACACGCGAACGTGCCCGCAAGAGCATAACGGAATCAACATTCTTTGATGAGCATACCTCTTCAGGCTTAATAGTGCCAAGTACTATTAAAAGTGCGCAAATTTCAAGATTTGACAAGCTATCAACCAGTTCAGCCATAGTCTCACTCAGGGGAACAGCAGGGGTCTGGCAAAAGTTTTGGCGTAATGGATTCAGCCCGCTATCTATGGCTTTTTCAAGTGAAATTGCTTCGGTCAGAGCTTTGCGTCTGTATGCCGTATCATATCTGACCAAGGTCTTGGCATGGTTGGCTAACCGCGTCTTATAATAGCTGCCAAAACACCCGCGACTAGCATTATAATCCAAAGCCGACTGGTAACAAACAATTAGTGCATCCTGCTCCCAGTCCTGGTTGTCATAATAGCGCACATGATACTTGCGCTTGATGCTGGCAATAAGTGGTTGATAAGCATGACACAAGTCTGTTAAAGCATCATCATTGCCAGCTTTAACCTGAGTGATCAATTTTTGCTCCAATGCCAAAGCGCGTTCAAAATTTTTCATTGCCGTTCTCCTTTTCTTGTATTCTTAACTTCAAAGTGAAGAATACAAAGACAATGCGTTGGACAACATCGAACCGCTGTTCATTTATAACAATAAAATTTAAATGTCATTTGATTTTAAAACGAACAAACCGGTCCGTTAAATTAGTTATCTTTCAGAAAAACTAGTGAAAGTCAGACCTTTTGCATCGGTCGTTCTTTTACTCAAAACAAAAAATCATCCCACTTGCTTTGGGATGATTTTGCCTGTTTATTTAGAAATAGGGTTGCGGCTGTTAAGCATCTGGTAGAGCAAAACTCCAGTGGCCACACTGGCATTGAGTGACTGGACGTGCCCGACCATTGGCAGGGTCAGCATCTGGTCCATCTGTTCCTTGAGCAGGCGAGAGATTCCCTTGCCTTCATTGCCAATAACTAAAACTGTCTTGCCGCGTGCACTCCACTTACGGTAGTCAGTACCTGCCATGTCAGTACCAAACAGCCAGTAGCCCCGCTTTTTAAGCATTTGACTGGTCTGTACGAGATTGTTGACCCGGGCAACAGGCACATAGTCCATAGCACCGGTAGCCGTCTTGGCGACTACCGAAGTAAGCCCAGTAGCCCGGCGTTTAGGGATAATGATAGCATCAACCCCCGTTGCATCAGCAGACCGAAGGATTGACCCCAGGTTGTGGGGGTCCTCGATTGAATCCAGCATTAGCAAAAATGGTTCTTTTTCATTGTGATCAAACTCATCTAAGAGTTCATCTAGGTCTGCATACCCAAAGCTAGCTACAGTCAAGACTAGGCCTTGGTGGTTTTCGCCCTGGACCAAGCGATCTAGTTTGCTTTTGGGAACCGATTGAATAATCAAGCCCTTCTTCTTAGCCAGGCCAACCACCTCGCTAGCAAAGCTTTCTTGTACCCCTTGTTGCAAAAAGACCTTGTTGATACGTCCACTATCTTGAGTCTTTAAAAAATCTAGCCCGGCATGTTTGCCAAAAACAAAATCCTTGTCAGTCGAAGTCATATTGATCAATGCCGCCTTCCTCTACCATTTTAATGCACCACAATGTTAACTCCTGGATGCGGTCTCTTCGACCCAGTAGTTCCAAATAACCCCAAACAGCCTCAAAGCCAGTAGATAGCTGGTAGGTAGCTAGACTCGTGTTTTTGGCCTTAGTGTGAGACTTGGAATTACGGCCACGGTGAAAGGTCGCCAATTCGTCTGGCTCGAGCAGACTGTCGTCTTGCAGCTTGGTAATCAATGAAGCCTGTGCCTTGGCTGACACATAATGGGTCGCCTGCCGCTGCAAAACTTGCGGTTTGACAATGCCACACTTGATCAGGTGCCGGCGAATGTCTATTTCATACACCGCATCACCTAGATATGCCAGCGTTTGCCCGTTCAATGTGTCCGGATTGACGTCTTCTTCCACCATTTTTTTATTTTTAATCACGTTTCCACCTTGTTCCTTGTGGGGTATCTTCTACGGTAATGCCCATCTTCTTCAATTGGTCGCGGAGCTGGTCGCTCTTGAGCCAATCCTTGTTCTTGCGCGCCTCTTCGCGCTCCTTAATCAACGCGGTGATTTCGGCATCACGATTGTCTGGCACGTGCGCCTTGGCCACCAATTGCTTTGCATCAATTCCAAAGATTCCTAGCCAGTCGGTGAGCAATTTTTGGGCAAGCTCAAGTGTCTCCTTGTCAACACTTGGCGCATTTAAATTGGCGTTGATTTCTGGCAATAGGTCATAAATGGCAGCGAGTGCATTCTGGACATTAAAGTCATCATCCATAGCGTCAATAAAATCATGCTTAGTCTTGGTTAAAGCCTTTACCAAAGTCTGCGATCTTACCCCAGTTGTCTCATCGTTTAACCTGTAATCCACGTTGACCAGTGTATTTTTAAAACGGGTAAGAATAGTCTGAGCCTGGTCTAAATTAGCATGTGAATAGTTAATCTGCCTGCGGTAGTGGACACTGGCCATGAAAAAGCGTAAGACTTGCGGATCCACTTCTTTGAGCAATTCGTGCACTGTGACAAAGTTGTGCAGGGACTTAGACATCTTCTCTTGGTCCGAACCTACCGTGACAAAGCCGTTATGCATCCAGTAGCGGACAAACTTTTTGCCTGTTGCAGCTTCGCTTTGGGCCAGTTCATTCTCATGGTGGGGAAATTCTAAGTCTTGGCCGCCACCGTGAATGTCAATCGTTTCGCCTAAATATTTCGTCGCCATGACGGAACATTCAATGTGCCAACCGGGTCTGCCCTTGCCCCAAGGAGAGTTCCAGGCAATTTCATCAGGCTGCTTCTGCTTTTTCCATAGGGCAAAGTCAATTGGGTCTTCTTTGCGAGCCTGGTCTCTAGTACTGATGTGTTCAGATGCCCCTTCTTCCAGCTCGCTAAGATTCTGACCACTGAGCTCCCCGTAGTGCTCAAACTTGCGTGCCCTGTAATAAACATCTCCATCTATTTCATAAGCATAGCCTTGGGCAATCAGCTTCTGGATAAAAGCAATGATCGCCTTAATTTCATGTGTTGCCCTTGGATTTAGGGTAGCCGGTAACACATTAAGCGCCGCCGTATCCTCTTGGTAGGCCTTGATGTAGCGGTCAGCAAGTTCAGGTACGGAAGTCTTTTCAGCACGAGCTTCATTGATCATCTTGTCGTCTACATCAGTAAAGTTGGATACGAAGTTGACCCTGTAGCCCCGATATTCGAAGTAGCGGCGAATGGTATCAAAGGCAATCGCGCTGCGCGCGTTGCCAATATGGATATAGTTGTAAACCGTTGGCCCGCAGACATACATGGTGATCTGGCCGGGCTTAAGCGACCGGAATTCTTCCTTAGTCTTGGTCAAAGTATTGTAAATTTTCACGCGGCTAACTTCCCTTTCTAGTAAAACTATCATTTTCATTTTACCAGAAATTGACCCAGATGCTAAATGACAACACCAGTATAAATTACAGCTTTGCGCATCCTATCTCATGCAAAGATACCCTGATAGAAGAAAAGAGGATAGAAGATTTCTTTGGCATCCTAAAGCTAAAAACGTCCTGTGGTGTTTTAAATAGAATTTTTAAAACTTGTTACCCCCAGAAGATATATTGAGTACTACACAATCAAAGTAAACCAAAAAAACTAACTCCACTTATAAATATTGGAAGTTAGCCTTTAAGTTGAAACCTATTAAACTAATCTAATTTAGAGATTCACAATTGCTCCTGCTAAAGGAGCTTTTTTCGTTTTTATATAGTTAATTATAAGCCGTTCTCACTCATCTGCTTTAAGGTCAAGTCCAGGTGCTCAAGCACACGGTCCTTACCCAGCAGTTCCATAGCTTCGCCAATCCCAGGACCAACCATCGACCGAGTAGTCGCAATCCGAATAGGCATGAAGAGCCGTCTGCCCTTAATGCCGGTCTCCCGGCGAGTAGCCTGGACAGCATTCATGATTTGGACAGCTGTGAAGCGTGGAAGCAAGTCAAGCTGCTTTTTGAACTCTTCAATAACTGGCCGGGCGTCATCCTTACGGATCTCGTCAATTTCTTCAGACGACAAGTCCTTTGGCGCATCAAAGAAAATCTTAGCCAGGTCAATAATCTGCTTAGTATAAGACATCTGCACAGAATAAATATTGACCAGCTGGCGCACCCACTCCAGCTTTTCAGGAGTCGGATCTTTTTCAACCAAACCTTCTTCTTGCAAATTGGCTAGTGCCAGATCAAGGAGCGTGTCGCGGTCAGCTTGCTTGATGTGCTGGTTGTTAATCCATTCCAGCTTCTTGCGGTCAAAGGCAGCCGGCGATTTGGACAGGCGGCTTGGGTCGAACTGCTTGATCAGGTCGCGCTGATTGTAGATTTCGCCTTCGCCAACCGGAGACCAACCGAGCAACGTGATAAAGTTGAACATTGCATCTGGCAGGTAACCCATGTCGCGGTATTGCTCGATGAACTGGAGAATTGACGGGTCTTTCTCACGCTTGGATAATTTCTTGCCGGTGGCAGCATTGATAATCAAGGTCATGTGACCGAACTTGGGAGGTTCCCAGCCTAATGCCTGATAAACTGCCAGTTGCTTCGGCGTGTTAGACACGTGGTCATCACCGCGCAAGACGTGGGTAATTTCCATCAAGTGGTCATCGACAACAACGGCAAAATTGTAAGTGGGCATGCCGTCGCGCTTTTGAATGACGAAGTCACCACCGATGGTAGCAGATTCAAAGCTAAGGTGACCCTTGACGATGTCATCCCAAGAATAAGTTTCCATTTCAGGAATATGAATACGGACAACTGGCTTCAAGCCCTTAGCTTGGGCCTCTTTTTGCTTTTGCTCAATTTCAGCAGCCGTCATGCCTTCATATTCATAGGTATAGTGCGGTGCAATGCCCATTGCGCGCTGCTCTTCACGCTGCTCTTCCAATTCTTCTTCAGTCTTGTAGGAGTAATAAGCCTTGTCTTCAGCAATCAATTGCTGGATGTACTTTTGATACAGGTCCTTGCGCTCAGACTGACGATAAGGACCAAAGTCTCCGCCCTTATCAGGACCCTCATCCCAGTCAATGCCTAACCAGTGCAAGTTGTCCATCTGTGACTTCGAACCGCCCTCAACGTTGCGCTTTTGGTCAGTGTCTTCAATTCTGAGGACAAAAGTACCCTTGTTGTGCCGCGCAAACAAGTAGTTAAACAGTGCTGTGCGTGCATTACCGATATGTAAGTGCCCAGTTGGACTCGGGGCATACCTTACCCGTATTTTTTGTTTTGCCAAAATTCATGCCTCTTTCAATATAGAAAATTCAAACAATTTTAGTTTACCCGTAATACTGCAAAAGTTCAATGGATCCTAGCCCAAAACCAACTTTAGCGCCTGCGGGATACTGGAAACTGGAATCACTTCGATGCCTTGCTCTTTAAGACTTGCGCGCATGTTGTGCTTGGGAATGAAAATCCGCTTGAAGCCAGTCTTAGCAGCTTCTTTAATGCGGGCATCAATCTGGTTGACCCGACGCACCTCGCCCGTTAACCCAACTTCACCAACAAAGCAGTCAGTGGGCAGAATTTCTTGGTTCTTGTAGCTTGAGGCAACTGCCATAACCACGGCCAAGTCAACAGCGGGTTCGTTCAAGCGAATGCCACCAGTAGCCGTCAGGTAAACATCTTGGTTTTGCAGCATTAAGTTGCCCCGCTTTTCCAGCACTGCAAGCAGGAGGGAAGCCCGATTGTAGTCAATCCCTGATGTCGTCCGCTTGGCATAGCCAAAGGCAGTGGGCGTGACAAGAGCCTGAATTTCCGCTAATATTGGCCGCGTTCCTTCCAGCGAAACCACAACCGCCGAACCCGTTGACTGCGGCAGACGTTCGTCTAGAAAGATAGCCGATGGGTTGGTTACTTCCTGCAAACCCTTATGGACCATCTCAAACATGCCAATCTCGTTAGCTGCTCCAAAGCGATTCTTAACTGAATGCAAGATACGGTATGCATGGTGTTCGTCACCTTCAAAGTAGAGCACGGTGTCAACCATGTGTTCCAAGATTTTGGGGCCAGCAATTGTACCTTCCTTAGTCACGTGGCCAATGACAAAGATCGTGATGGCATCCATCTTGGCAATCTTCATCAATTCGCTAGTAACTTCTCTTACCTGTGAAGCTGAACCCGTCATCGAGTCCAGGCTAGGCTCATTCATCGTCTGGATGGAATCAATCACAACAAAGTCAGGTTGAAGTTCTTCAATTTGCTGGCGGATGTCTTCCATGTCGGTTTCGGGAAAGAGCAACATATCGCTAGCTTCAAGGCCCAAACGCGTTGCGCGCAGCTTGATCTGATTGGCTGACTCTTCGCCTGACACATACAGTACCTTGTGTTTGCGCGATAAGTCACTCATAATCTGCAACATCAGAGTCGACTTGCCAATGCCGGGGTCCCCACCAATAAGAACAAGAGACCCGGGGACAATGCCCCCGCCCAGCACCCGATTCAGTTCACCAGAACTGGTTTGAACCCGCTCTTCTTTTTCAGCCTTAACCTGGTCAAGCTTAACGGGCTCGCTCACACCAGTTTTCTTGATCAAGCGGCTAGGACTGCCCTTAGTCGACCGGTTGGCAACTGCCTCCGTTTCTTTTTCAAATTGATTCCACGCCCCGCAATTAGGGCAGCGACCCAAGTAACTGGCTGAAATATAGCCGCAAGAGCGGCACTTATACTTAGTTCTGATTTTTGCCATTTACTTCTCCTTCTTGTTAGTTGAACCAAAGCCACTTGCGCGCAATCGACTGACCGGTTCGTCGTCATCCGTCTTCAAGTATTGCACAAACACACCCTGAGCGATGCGGTCACCCTTAGAAATTTTAATCGGTCTGACGCCATAGTTAAGGAGCTGGGCAAAGATCTCCCCTTCATTATCGGCATTGTTGTAGTAGTCGGCATCAACCACCCCAATACCATTAGGCAGGCAAAGATTGCGCTTAAAAGTGTTGGAGGACCGGTTAGCCAAGATTAAAACCTCATCTTCCGGCATGTATGCCTTGACCCCAGTTGGCACCAAAAAAGGCTTCAAAACGCTATCGGCCTGGTCGTAGTCTGGTTCATACAGCTGGTGCCCATTTCTAATAATCCGAAAAATACGTACAAAGTTGAGCCGCCAGATGCTGGGAATTACCATGTCCTGCGCCGCTTCTAAATCATAACCAGCACTAGCAATGGTCTGTCGTCTGGGTAGACTGATGCTTTTGTCTTGATACTTAGATACAATTTCAAAACCCCGTGTTTTATCCATTTTTTCTCCTTATAAAGTTATCATCCACTATTCTACAATAAATTGCGCGTTTTATATGAAAATCAACTATAATTAACTACGTAATTATGCAAATTTTATTCTTAAAGGAAAAATCATGTTCAGTATTAATGACTCCCACCAGTATTTCGAAAACTATGATGACAATGACGTCTTGACCTGTCGCTGGACCATGGATAAGATTGAACGCACGGACGGTCAAGTCTGGATAATGAACCACATGTTTATCAACCCAGATGCAGACCAAGATCAGGTCTTGCGCGAAGAAATGGAAACCGTCCAGCTGCTTGCACAGGAATCACACTTGCCGGTCTGGCCACTGGACCCCATGGTCATTGACTACTTCAAGCACCATCCCGAATTTGACAAGATCTGGTACCACAAACCGGCTGACTCGTAATAGTAAAGGAAAGACTCGGGAATTTACATCTTTTTGCCTAATATTGGGACTAATTGCACTAGTTTTTAGGGTTGGGTTGCCATTTCAACAAGTGCTGGCTAGTTGATTCTGGTAAAGTCGTCAGCTTGCTTTTAGCTATCTTTATTTGTTTTTTAACTCCGAATGACATGTGAGCCAAAAGTTAGCTTGCCATAATAGACTAGCAAGCATAGATAGGCTAAAATAGTAGGTAATTAACTTTAAGGAGGAATAATTTACATGACAAAAGAAATCACCACTGATGCTGTTGCTAATTACACCGCTGACTTAGCCAAGCACGCCGGCTTTAACATTGCCAGTCACGCTGCCCAAGAAAACGGCATTTACAAGGCCAGCCAAAACTTGCAATCCAAGATTGACCTGACCCCGACTTTTTCAATTGAAATTGAAACGGGCAAGCCAGCTGATCAGAAGCAATCTGGCCGCTGCTGGATGTTCTCTGCATTAAACACCATGCGCCACCCATTGCAAAAGAGTTACAAGATCAAGGACTTCGAACTATCCCAAAACTACACTAACTTCTGGGACAAGTTCGAAAAGTCAAACTGGTTCTTTGAAAATGTAATTGCTTCAGCTGACAAGCCATTGGGTGACCGCAAGGTCAGCTTCTTGTTTGCCACCCCGCAGCAAGATGGCGGCCAATGGGACATGCTCTGCGGCTTGATTGAAAAGTACGGCATCGTACCAAAGTCAGTCTATCCTGAAACGGCTAACGCAACTAATTCCAGTGCTTTAAACGACACGCTGAACACGCTCTTGCGCAAGGACGGCTTGGTCTTGCGCGACTTAGTTAAGGCCGGCAAGACAGAAGATGAAGTTGCAGCGCGCAAGAATGAGTTCTTGAACGATGTCTTCCGCATCCTAGCTGTTTCTCTGGGTGTACCACCTAAGAAATTCGACTTTGAATACAAGGATGACGAGGGCAACTACCACCGCGATGCTGCCATTACTCCTAAGGAATTCTTTGATAAGTATGTCGGCATGAACTTAGAAGACCACGTTTCTGTCATCAACTCACCAACTGCAGACAAGCCTTACCACAAGGTCTTTTCTGTTGAATACTTGGGGAATGTAGTTGGCGGTCGCCAAGTCCGCCACCTCAACTTGAAGATTGAGGAGATGAAGGATCTTATCATCAAGCAGCTCAAAGCTGAGGAAGTGGTTTGGTTTGGTTCTAATGTGGGCAAGAATTCTGAACGCCAACTCGGTCTGCTGGATACTAACATTTACAAGCGCGATGAACTCTTTGACGTTGACTTTTCAATGTCGAAGGCTGAAAAATTAGACTCCGGTGAAAGCATGATGGACCATGCTATGGTTATCACTGGTGTTGACCTGGTTGACGGCCAACCAACCAAGTGGAAGATTGAAAACTCCTGGGGTGAAAAGCCAGGCTTTAAGGGCTACTTTGTTATGAGCGACTCTTGGTTTGACTCCTTTGTCTACCAAGCCGTGATCAACAAGAAGTTCCTGTCAGAAGACTTGCAAAAGGACTTTGACGAAGGTGCCAAGGACCCAATCGAGTTGCTTCCTTGGGATCCAATGGGTGCTTTAGCTTTCAAGTAAGTTACTAGTAAACTATTATATTAAAAGTCAAAAAGGTGTTGAGAAAGCTCAACACCTTTTTAATTTGCAAAAGTAACCGCCGCTTCTTATTGCTTCATCGACCAGAATTCACTGAAGCCGCCATTTGATGACCGTTTCTTTTCAACCTGCTTGAGAAAATCATCGTGGCTAATGCCAATATACTTTAAATAGGCTTGCAGAACTTCATAGACGTCGCCTAACTCTTCAATTAGGTTAGTCTCTGTCTTGGCCTCTACCACTTCGTTTGTCTCCTCAACTAGTTTCTTTTTCAGGGCCGGTTCGATCTCGGCTGCACTTAACTTGCAGAAGCTGGCTTTCTTTGCTAATTCAGGAATCTTATCCCGTACCAATTTTTCCATCTATCCTTATTTCTTTCTCTTTATACTAGGCCCACTACTTGTGCAAAGCGCATAAAGGCTGCATGACCCTCTTCGGTCTGCTTGAAGACACCAGCATCTTCTAAAACGCGAGCAAAGACTTGGCCTAATCCAGCTTGCAAGATCTGGTCCACATTTGCCGGTGTAATGTGGTTTCTTTGCTTAATTGAGCGGGCCCAGTCCAGATGTATAGGCGCCAACTCATTTGGTTCGTCCAATAAGTAGTGCTTCACTTCCAGCAGTTCTGACTTCAAGCGTGGAGGCAGAATAGCTAGGCCCATTACCTCAATCAAGCCAATGTTTTCTTTTTTAATGTGTTGAACATCAGGATGCGGGTGAAAGATGCCATCCGGATATTGGATTGAAGTTTGATTATCACGCAAAACCAAGTCAAGTTCAAAGTCAGACTCGCGGCGACGCGCAATAGGCGTCACTGTATGATGGCGCACGCCAGCTGTTTTTGCTCGCACATCCACTGTCTCATCGCTATACCTATTCCAAGTATCAGCAATCTTAGTTGCCAATTCCACCAACAGATCACGCTTTTGACTACGCAAACGAATCACGGACATGGGCCACTTGACGATTCCAGCCCGCACACTAGAAAAGCCCTTAAAGTTTAGTTCTGTGCTAATCTCGGCTTCTTCCATGGCAAACTTATGGCGACCGCCCTGGTAGTGCTCGTGGGATAAAATTGACCCTCCAACAATTGGCAAGTCGGCATTGCTACCAGCAAAATAACCAGGAAAAAGTTCGACAATATTGAGCAAGTTAGCAAAAGTCTGGCGGTTAATAACCATTTTTTCATGTTTGGGCGAAAGAAAAATGCAGTGCTCGTTGAAATAAGCATAGGGCGAATACTGAAAGCCCCAATCTTCACCGGCCAGTTTAAAGCGAATAATACGGTGGTTGCGCCGATCCGGATAGTTGAGCCGGCCTAGGTACCCCTCATTCTCCATACACAGCTGGCAGAGCGGATAGCCCACTGGCTGGGCAGAGCGGGCCGCCGCAATTTCCTTGGGATCCTTCTCAGGCTTGGAGAGGTTAATAGTAATCTCCAAGTCACCATACTTGCTGGCAGCAGTGAAATAGATGTTCTGGGCAATTGCACGTGTTTTAATGTAGTCACTGCGTTTGCTCATCTGGTAAAAATCTTGGATAGCCCGCGCTGGCGACTTCTGGTAGCTTTCCCAAAAAGCCTTATTCACCTGGCTGGGCGGTAGCACAATCATGTTCAAGAGCTGCGTGCCCAAGATCGCACTGGCGGAATTACCTGGTTCGCAATGACCACTCGCCTGGGCAGCCTGAACAAGTTCATCTTGCAGGTCAAGCAGACTGCTGGCAGCAGTTTCTTGCTTGCGGGCTTCATCCCCCTACTAGTCCTAATATCCGGTTGCGCAAGTAAATTCGATGCAGCTCTTCATATTCACTGTTAGCAATTACCTGGGTAACAAACTTCTCAACTAAATTTGCCTTACTCATTTCTTCATCCCATTTACTGTAAAACCTTTGCACCATCTGCTGTTTCTGCCAGGTAAAACGATGGTTCATAGCCGATGGCCTGGACATAGATTTTGGCCACATTTTGCTTAAATACATCAACTAGGTCGCGCTTAACTACTGCAATTGCACATCCACCAAAACCTGCCCCAGTCATGCGCACACCCAAAGTGCCCGGCTGCTTCCAAGCCGCGTGCACTAAGGTGTCAAGTTCCTTGCCAGTTACCTCATAGTCGTATTCAAGTGAAACATGGGAAGCATTCAGCAGACGCCCAAACCGGCTCAAGTCACCATCTTGTAAATCCTTTTTAGCCAAAAGCGTACGCTGATTTTCCCAAACCGCATGACGGCAGCGCCTGAGCAAGTTGGCTTGTGGCAATAAGTAGCTATATTCATCAAGAGTAACCTCATCCAGTTCACCCAAAGACCTAATTTTGAGCTGCTCTTGTATGAGTTGCAGCCCTTTCTCACATTCGCTTCGGCGTTCGTTATACTTGGAATCAGAGAGCTCGCGCCGCTTGTTTGTGTTCATAATGACAATGACGTTGTCTTGCAGATCAAGCGGCACCATCTCATAGTCCAGAGTAGTTGTATCAAGCAAGATGGCCTGGTCTTTTTTACTCATGGCAACAGCGAACTGGTCCATGATGCCAGAATTGACCCCGATGAATTCGTTCTCAGTTTTAACACCCAACTTTACTAAGTCAAGACGATCAATAGTCAGTTTAAACTGGTCCTTAACAATCGTGCCCACTAGCATTTCTAGCGCAGCTGATGAAGATAAACCTGCTCCATCAGGAATATTGCCCTCAACATAGATATTGAGACCGTGGTCAATCTTGGCCCCACCAGCCAGGATAAAGTGTAGCATCCCCTTGGCGTAGTTGGCCCAAGAATCTTGTTTGGCATACTGGAGCTGATCCAGGTCTGCCTCAATCACCCCCTCTTGTGCAAAAGTGGATGAGTAAAACTTGAACTTGCGGTCCCGGCGTACGCTGACCGCACCATAGATGCCTAGTGAAATTGCACATGGAAAGACATGGCCACCATTGTAGTCAGTATGTTCACCAATTAGGTTAATCCGACCTGGTGAAAAATAATAGTCACTTGCCTCTTCATGGTAGATTTTTTTAAAGCCTGCCTGTAAACTTGTTTTTTGCATTATTCTCACTCTTTTTCTTTTTACGCACTCATAAAAGCGATTACAAGTTAATTATACCGCTTTTTCAGTTGGGGGTTAGACCAAGCTTTCATAATTGCTGCACTGGCCAAGCTAAATTAACCACAAATAAGGCAGGATTAAAACCGAGTGCTATTGACCTCTATTTTGCCAAAACAAAGAGGAGTTAGACCCACATAAAACGTGAATCTAACTCCTCTTTTTACTTTTTATATTAGTTACCAAATATGAAGCAATCGGTCTGCTTGCAGCTTGTTCAAGTTAAACTGGTGAACATGCTGCGGTCTGCTCTGGGGATACTCGACCGTGAAATCAGCCAAATTGATTAGACCCGTGGAATATGTCCACACGCCCTTAACCTTCTTGATCGGATCCAGCATCTCATTTCTCACTGGATAAGCCGAAATCAGAAAGTGCTTATGGTGAAACTTAAAAACAAAGTAAGGCAAGCGGAATTCATCAATGATTTCTTCCCTAGTCTTGCCGATTGTCACAACATTACGATAAGTCCCATATTTTTCTGTAAACTTGTCATTAAATGAAAAGTAAAAATTAGAAATATGAACGTGGGGAAAGTCCTCTTCGGGAACTTGGTCAGGAACCGCAAAAACATGGGCGTAGTGGTCCAAGTTGCTTTCTCGCTGCGATAGCGCCCGGTTCAACTGGTTGGGGTTAATAATATGCGCCCACTCTGGAAGGTGCATGTTTTCCTGGTAACTCAGGTACATTTCCTTCACCACATGGGGCTTGACCCAGTCATATTGCTTACGAATTTCATTGCGGCTTAACAGATTCTGCAAGGTCTTGTGGTACATTAAATCAACCACAAACACCTCATACCGGTATCGTTCAACCCACGGCTGGTAATGTTCAATGTTCTCCTTGAAAACATGTGTACTGTCGACAATAACCGTTTCGCCGCGTTTCATTTTTTCTTCAACGAGATAGTCCACCATTCGCTCCGTCTGCTCATTTGCATACCGCGGAATCACTTGATGTAAGCAGTCGGTGTCTTCTTCATAATAATAAGTTAAATTCGCCAATAATAATCTTATTTGATCGCGACTAATCGCATAGGGCTGTAGATGATGACGAGCAATGAAGGAAGATTTACCGGAGCCGGGTGCGCCTCGTAATAAAAATATTTTACGCATGCCTTTACTCCAAACTAAGAATGTAAAATTAAATTGATATCATAATAAATTTTAACACATATCTTCCTAATTCCTTAGTCAGAATTAACAAGCACAACAAAATTAGCGTAAAACTTCCTTAGCAATAATTTGCAACGACGAATTAAGGCTGTAAACAATGGGTTCTGCGTTAGGAACTTCAAGTTTGACAATATCACGATCAGAAATGTTTTCCAGCTTTTTAATTAGTGCACGCAGACTTGAGCCGTGCGCTACGACCAGCTGATCTTCGCCCCGCAAAAGCCTGCTGGCAACCTGGTCGCGGTAATAGGGCAAAAGCCGCTGCTGCGTCTGGTAGAGGCTTTCAGACCGGGGCAAGCAGGCAGCGTCACAGCCGTTATAACGGCGACTGGTGACAGGCCGTCCTGCAGGAGGAACAGCATAGAAGCCACGCCGCCAATTCAGAACTTGGTCTTTACCATAAATAGTACGCGATACATCCTTATTGAGGCCGCGCAGCGCGCCGTAGTGGCGCTCATTCAACCGCCAGGTCTTCGTAATTGGCAGGTAGAGGAAGTTGCAAACGTCAGCCACGATATTGGCTGTTACGATTGCCCGCATTAATACGGAAGTATGGATGTGCGTCGGAGCAAAATCGGCAACCTGCTTGATTAAGTATCCAGCGGCGCGGGCTTGCTCTTGACCATTACTAGTGAGGGCAACATCATTCCAGCCAGTATAAACATTGGCAAAGTTGGCAGAGCTTTCACCATGTCTGAGAAGGACCAACTTGACCATGAATCAGTGCACCCAGTGCATAATCAACAGAACAATGCCCAAAACAGTGAAAATCCCGCCTAAGATCATAAATGCCTTGGCCCCACGACCGCCATTTTTTTGGCGCCGATTATAAGCATAGGCCAGATCATACAAGCCTACAATTAAAACGATTATGGCGGTATAAATATTAACTTCTAAACTCATTTCTACCTTATTACTCCTCATATTCGCGGTCAGACACAATCATTTGATTATTTTTGCCGCGCTCGCATTCAGCCTGAAAATTAATATGGTTAATTCCCAGTGCCTGCAACTTTTGACTGATTGCCTGCGTTAATAGTTCAAACTCGCTGGCTCGCAGTTCTCCACTAACATTAACATGCGCATCCAGCATAACGTAGCGGTCGCTATAACGCCACACGTGCACGTGGTGGATGTTTTTGATTTCTGGAAAAGACAAGACAATCTGGTTGACTTGGTCAAGGTCAATGTCAGGGTTGGATTCCATCAAGACATTGGCCGCCTTGAGCGTAAGCAAGCAGGCTTCACGAAAGACGAAAAGCGACACAAGCATTGTCATAAAGGGGTCTAGCCAGGTAATGTGCCAAAAATAGATGAAAATAGCACCAACTACAACCGCTACACTGGAGAGTGCATCACTCAACATGTGAATGAAGGTAGAGCGCACATTCAAGTTATCCTGCCCTTCCTGGTGCATAACCCACATTGAAATCAAGTTGGCCAGCAAGCCAATGACTGACACCACTAGCATAATGCCGCCACTGATTTGGGTTGGCTGCCAAAAGCGTTCAATAGCTTCAAAGAACAACATCACGCTAATGAGAATAAGAATTATTCCATTTGTAAATGCAGCAAGAGTCTCCGCCCGGTCGTAACCAAAGGTCTTCTTTTGGTTGCTAGAGCGGTTGCTAATCAGATGAGCCACAAAGGAAATAACAATCGCACCGACGTCGCTCAAGTTGTGGACCGCATCTGACAATAGCGATAATGACCCTGAGACGAAGCCGCCGATGAACTCCGCAATGGTGATAACAACGTTGAGTGCCGTTACATACGCATAACGCTTAGTTGTATGATCTTTCATTCTTTCTTTTCCTCTCGTTATTATTGTAACAAAAAATCCTACTTGTACAGTAGGATTCTACATATCTTCTGCGTCAACATTATAGTCAACAATTTCAAAATGGCCGTCATTATAGAGAAGACCACGGGTCACGCTGCCATTTTCTGGAAAAACAATGTCGTGCAAACCATCACTCTGGTTCCAGTACTTGATACCAAGTGTCTTAATAAAGTCACCGTGCGAGACAATTAGAACGCGTTGATCATTCTGGGTTAGACTGTGCAAAACGGCAATTGCACGCTCCATGCGCTCATCTAATTCTTCCTTGTTTTCCGCTAAATGACGCGGGTCAGCCTTCTTAGTTGCTTCCCGGAATTCGTATATACCTACTTTGTTGATAATCTTGGTAACATCATTTTCTGGGCCAATGCCAGCAGCTTCAGCAACCTGTTCCCAGGTATCCTCGATGTCATCGCCTTCAAAAGAGCCAAAGAATACTTCGCGAAATTCTGGCAGCTTTTTGATTTTGCCGATTTCTGAAACTTGGTTGGCCTCCTTCATCAAGTGAACGGTGTCAATTGCACGCTTCAAGTCGGAAGAATACATATTGTCAAAGTGGACCTGTCCAAGCGCTAGTGCTGTCCTCTTCAGGTCATTAATGCCCTTAACAGTAAGGGGCGAGTCGCACCACCCTTGCACCTTGTCCAGCTGGTTAAACATCGTTTCGCCGTGCCGGATTAAATAAACTTCTGTTGCCAATTCGTATTCTCCTCCCTTGTTGATATTGTTGGTAAATGATAACATATCTCACTTATAAAATAAATACTCAAATTGGTCAAGAATAACTTCCGTAATTCTATTTGAAATGAATATTAAAACGCCATCTTGCGAGATGGCGTTTTTTGGTTGCTAAAATAGCGATTAAATCAAGCCGGTTTGGCAACTGCTTTTTTTGAAATTATTTGACCAGCATCTAGTTCATAAAATTCATCTGCAATTGACTTAATTACCCGGTCATCATGACAGGCAATTAAAATTGTCCGCCCTTTTTGACGCAGTTCAAGCATCAATTCTTCAAAGATTTTAATCGATGCTTTATCTAGTCCGTTAGTAGGCTCATCCAGAACCAATAGCTCTTGCTTTTCCATAAAAGCTTGGACAATTGCTAGTTTCTGGCGCATACCTAGCGAAAACTTCTTTACCTTCTTGTCCTTCACTTTATCTAAACCGAACACTTGCATGGCAGCCAAAATTTCTTCATTGCTTACTAGATTTTTGATAGCAGCTAGATACTGGAGATTTTTCAGGGCTGTATAAGAAGTAATAAAGCCTGGCGTTTCAATGATGGCACCTACATTAGCCGACCGTTCAGTATTAAGCCCAATAGTTTGACCCTTAAGCGTAATCGTTCCACTATCGGTTTTGACGAGACCCAAAATAGCACGAAACAGCATGGTCTTGCCCGAGCCATTTGAGCCAACAAAACCAGTAATCGTGCCTGGTTCCACCGCAAAATTGATATTTCGCAGGACAGGCTCATTCTTAATCGTCTTTGTAACATCCGTTAATTCTAAAAAGCTCATTGATTGTCTCCTTATTTTGTTTCAATGTTTTTGTTTATCTGATTTAAAAGCAAGCCCAGAATAAGCAGCCAACCGCAGTTACTTAGCGTTGATACCCAAGTTACCTTAGTGGTTAATAGCATTAGGTAATTTGTTTTTAATGCCAAGCACGCAATAACAACTATGATGCCCATAATCCAGCCCAAGATCGGCTCAACCACTGAAGCTAAAAGCAGCAACAAGGTAAAGGCGGTTAAGCTTAGACACAGGCTAGCAAATAGGCGCAAGCTGAACAGCAAGGTGATATTCCCTCTAGTAAAAATAGCAAGCATCCCTAAAAAGAACAAATTATATAAAAATGCAAAAACTATCGTAGTTAAAAAGCAATTTTGCAAAATCGTTGTTCTTTTTTCATTTCTGACTACTACTAGCGGATTAGCTACTAAAAACTTTTCTTGTAAGCTAGTAAGCAAATAGAATTCCCCACCCAAATAATATAATATCCATGCCAAGTTCCCCATAATTCCTTGTACTCCAACCAGTTGGTAGGTAGTGAATATGTTGTGCTGGGGCGTAAAGTTGGTAAAATTGCAATATTGCCACCAAAAAAACAGCTGGAAAAAAAGCATGATACCCTTGCCTAAACGATTTGAGGAGAAAATCTCATTCCCATAAATTCGCCATTTCATAAGCGCTCACTCCGAAGAAATCGCTCAATACTAATATGCCAGCATATTAGTATGACTCCCAGCATTAAGATCATTTGGAAGAGTAATCTGTATCCATCACCTTGAAGCAAAAATTCGCTATTAATTAGTGCACTAAGCAGTTTATTGTGCATCATAATGGTTGATGACAAAACAACCACAGCATAAACAAGGCAGTTAACAAAGACATAATTCAATTTTGACAAGAACAAGTGAATTAATAAAATGATGCTTTGGAAAAAGAGAAGATTTTCAAAGGCAACTGCCCCAGTTAAGATAAGCGGCCACCAATAAATTTTATCTACTGCTGGATCCGCAAGAACAAAAGTCTCTAGGACCGCCACTGCACTGATGCTTGTCCATAAACTACTGAACATTATCCAATAGAGCACCGTCTTGACCCAATCTTCCTTTCGCTGCTGTCGAATCTGTTCAAAAATGCGGGGAATTGGTCGGACTACTGTGATATACAAGACATTGATAAAGGCGATCACGGAGTAAAAAGAATTGGGTAACAGGAGCTGGTAGATTACAGCCCTTTTTCCAAGACCACGCGCCAGGCCAGTACGCGCATAAAAAATAATCAACAAACTGAAGGCAATGATATTGATCAGCAAAAGTCGGCGCGCATTTGCCTTTACCAAGTGCTTAATTGAGTACATCTTGCTTGACCTGTTTCCACGTTATCATAGTGATTGCACCAGTAATAACTACAAAATAGCCCAACAATATATATATATCATAAAAATACGTATTGCTACTTGTTGGCGCTAACAATGAATTCAGTGATGCCTCTATTTCACCAGTCAGTCCTCCAACTAAAATAGTCAAAAACATCAAGATAAAAGAAGCGATTATTTCCACACCATTAGGAACATTGTAGTAAGAAGCTGCTAGTCCAATTAGACTAAAAAGTCCACTAAACAAAAAGACAATTAGAATCGTACAAAACCAAAATATTAAAATGTGGTGCATAAACAAATTATATCCCCAGCCACTAGGATCAATAATCTGAATATCAGGACTTTTTGGAAGATTAGCCACATTATAATTCAAAAAGAAGTAGCCTGCTTCAATCAGCAAGGGCAAAACGCCTACTATACCTCCAACTATGAAGGAACTTGCAGTAGTAGATAAAATGTACTGCTTTTTGCTTTTTCGACTTACTAGTACACTCAATCGGTGATTGCGCTTATCTTCTTGATAGGTACTGCTTGCAGCCAGCCCGCACATTAAAGGAAGAAGCAAATAATAAATCTGAGTACCCATTCCAGTAAAGTCAAAGCCAGTTAAATGCAAAAATGCATTATTCACTACCCGATCAGCATTCATTGGGTTGATTGTGTGGGCTTGCAGTATAATAATTGCCAGCCCAATTAATAGCGCTAGCCAGGTTTGCCAGCGCAAACACATTCTTTGAACTTGTTTTTTAAAATGCATTTGTTTCCCCTTAACACTAAAAGAGAAAATACCCAGATAAAGGATATTTTCCCTTTGATTCGATACAAGACTTAGATGGAATCTGGACTCCATTTACCAGAAGAATGGATTTTAACAAATTCTAAATTAGCAGCTTTGACACCTAATCTAATATTGGTACGTCCATACATTTCATATGCCCTGTTGTATATTTTTACACTCTGGCCTTGCTTAAGAACATATTCACTAGTTCCAATATTTCCACCATTTGCTCTTTCAGTCCAAACAGCAATTTTACCTTTACCTATAGCAGTCGATTTTGCATAACTTCTGCTCTTATCAGTTTTTAGTCTGCTATTAGTGTATACATTCCCTTGTAATTTAGGCATATTAAAATCCCAACTCGAGTCGGTATAATTATTTCGCAAAAGCACTGAAGTATCTTGCTCCAAGTTATTATCTTCATTTTCATCGGCTAGTACTAGGCATGAAGAACCTATTGACAGCATTACTCCAGCTAAAGCTGATAATATAAATCTCTTTTTCATAATATATACTCCTATATTTAATAAAATTACAAGTCATAGCTCGAGAATATGATCAAAATTCACTAATCTATGTTTGTTTCTGATTGCCATGAATGTAAAGCCTTAAAATAGGATCCATATGCTCTTCACTCACTATTAAAAGTTTAACATCTTAAAGTATAATAAAATCTGCTTGTTCAATATAATGAACAATATAGTAGATAATTTAAAAATTAATTTTGCTTTCAGTTGTGAAAATGCAATTTTTGTGGATACTTATCTAGGAAATATATTAGAATTCTTAAAAATATAACTCAAAAATTCGTTCTTTATAGTGAACGTCTATCCTTTTTTTCTAAAAACAATAGTATTATCGTAGTAGTTTAGATTATTGGATTTGATATATCTGCTTTACACGTAAAAAAATCTTCTTCGTAATTGCCCTGAAGTGGTCCATCCCAAGGTAATCTAACAGCGAGAAATAATTGTTAGCGATTTTCGTCTCATCCTTTGTTTCAATATACTGCAATAATTCAAGGGCAAACTTTAAACGCAACTTTTGGAATAAAAACTCATCTTTAATCTTGATGTCATCAATTAGGGGGAGGAGTCTTCGCGCATTCTGATAATCGTCATAGATTAAGGCAAAGGCCGCATTAAGTATGGTAATAAGAGCAGCGCGCTGCCATTTCTCATCGCTCTTATCCTGTTTTTCAACAAACTTTGCAAGCAATCTCTTAGTAAACGCGACTATCTTGCGCCCCGGCAAGAGAAACAAGGTATTGCCAAAGATGAATATGTCCTCGTAGTACCACTCAGCAATATTCGACAATATTTCTTCGAGGTGCTCAACGTCATCGGGCAAAAATAAATTTTCCCCCGTGTCGGCCTTCAAATAGTGGCACGAAATCGCAGCACTCAGCAGAAGATTTCTGCTGTCAGGATTACTTCTGCTTTGCCTGAGGTACTTAACCGCAAGTTTCTTCAGCTCCTGATCGTCATCATTATCATAAGCGGCATTGATAGCATCAATATTTGTATCATTGCTTATGACATCGTCAACCAGTTCTGTCACTTTGATATTCATTCTTTTGAGCATCGCAATAACTTTAACAAAGGGCATGTTGCCTTGGCCGCATTCCCAGTTGTAAAGTGCAGTCTTGGAAGCAACACCGCTAGAAGCAAAATCTAAACTATAGTTTTTCCCTTCCCTTAATTGTTTAAATCTTTTACCATATATTTTATCGTGCATGGAGGTACCTCAAATGAAAAAAGTATTTATTTATTCTATTATCGCAATCACTCTCGAAAATGCTATGATAGTAGTCCCAAGATCACTTGATTTATTAAAGAACATGATTGCTTTTTCATGTTAGTTGCAGTTTAACATTTTTCTAGGAAGCGCTGTCAAGAAATTAAATTAATTATAACAAAGGGTTGCCTTAAAGCTTGCTGTTTAGGCAAGCTTTTTATGTTTGCTCCATTTATTTTAATAATCTAAAAACGCTACCTAGGCAAGATAGCGTTTTATTATTTATTCAAATAGAAGCATAGGTTTAGAAAATATTATATGCCAGACATAAAGAATACGATTGCTCCACTAATACCTTTTTCTTCGATCAAACAGGGTAATCAGGCCTATGAGCAATAAAATTGAAGCAAGCAAAATAATAATACCTGTGTTGAAAGTAAGCGCTGCGTTCTGATACCTCATGCTGAGGTTGCCCGTGACCACATCTACTGTATTATTGAGGCCCCAAAAGCAGCCAACAGTCAAAACTAAGCCAGCTCCGATTTTCGTGACCGTTAAATTATTTCGTTCAATTGGCAGCACCCAATCGGTGTCCAGCTTCTGCCGGTAAGAATCCGTCAGAAGCAGGGTCAGAAGAAATAAAGCAACCAGAGTAAAACGTAGGGCAAATACTGCTGGTTAAGCTGCATTAGGAACTGCAACCCCGTAATCGGCATGTCCTGACTTTCATATGCAAGTGGGCGGTGACGCAGGTAGTCGAAGAACTTTAACTTTTTGTCAATCTCTAAGCTTAGCTGGGGATCAGCCTCAGCCTTATCTTGAGCCACATAGTGCTGTTCCACTTTCTTCTGCTGCCACATAATCCGATATGCGGTAGCCCAATCTGCCCTATTGGCGGCGTCCAGGACGCGTTGGTCCCGCCTAACCACCTTCTCATTGTCAGTGATAGCCGCTTTCGTATCATCATAAAGTTCTGGTTTAGCTCGATAGCGACCCAGCAACTTTTTTTGCCGGTTGATTTCTTTTTGAAAGTATTCAATTTCGTCCTTAGCTCCGGCTTGCAGGGAATAATTGGGCGCAGTCCGATTATTCATAACCAAAGCAATCACCATCAGCGTGACCAAAAGGGCGAGGCAAACGGGCGTTAATTTGTTCTTGAAGACTTTTTTAAGTTGAAAAGACAAGTAGGACATCACACGCTCGCCTCGCTTTTGTGCTTAACAATAGTTGCGCGATCAAGCAGCAGCATCGCCAAGAGCAAAATGGCCGTTCCTATGATCAGCGTCACGACGCCGCTAGCAAAGTTGATGCCTGCCTTGTTCATCTCATACGCTGTGGTACCCGAAACAATTTTTAATGTATTGAAGTACGTGCTGGGCAGCCACTGTGCAATCTTTTGCAAGGGCTCAATCACTAATGTGGCAAGGCTGCCGCTCACCAGGAGCAGGAGTGCAGTTAAGAGCGTTGGCAACTGATTGCGGAAGATCCGTGCAACTAGCTGGACGAAGAGGACGATAAACACAAAGTCCAGCAGCTGTAAAATAAGCGCTTGGGCAAACAAGCTAGCTGCCGGAAGAATTCCCGGAACCATTTGACCACCTACCTGGTGATGAACGATATAAGGGTAATCGAGTCGTCAGGTGCCAAAAATGGCGGAAGCACCGGTAAAGGCCAATAAATTAAATAAGAAGAAAAATCAAAACATTAATTACCAGGCCAGCAGCTCCATTAATCAAAAGATTTTGCATCCTGCTCAATGGTAAAAGTGTTGAGGTGTCAAGCCCATTCTTATAGGAAGAAGTGAACAGATAGGTCAAGATAAAGACCATCACCAGACTAAAGAGCAGCGGCCAATAAGTTTCATTCAGCTGCAGAAGAAACTGGACACCCGTGACTGATGCATCGCTTTCGTATGGCATTGGGTGGTCCTTGAGATATGCAAATCGCAGCCTGGTCTTTTTAACCCAGTCTTTTTCCGTAGGACTCAAATTAGTTTCTTTGGTTTTACGCATTTGCACAAGCTTTGCTGCGTAAACTTTCTGCCAGCGCCCGTGATTGATATCTGCGACAAAAGCCTGATTCTTTTTCAATTCCCCTTCAATCTTCTTAATTTCTCGTGCGGTTGTCTTGTATGATTGCCCTTTGGGCGAATACCGTTTGAGAACCCGCTTATTTTCAATCAAAAACCTTTTCTGCAAGACGATCTGACTTTGGGCCTCACCTTTTAGCGAGTTGCCACTTCTAAGCAAGTTGGCATTCATGTACAACAGACCAAAAGAAAGCAGCAGAATAGCTAACGCAACAACTGTTAAGTTGTGCTTACTGACTTTTTTAAGTTGGAAACAAAAATACGAGCTCATTGTGTCACCTCGTGCATCACCTGCTTTTGCAAAACGAGCCGGTGCAAGTTGGTCACCTTGATCTCGCTGCTATAGTGCGAGGTTAAAATGATGCACTTGTTTCGCCGAGTAACTTCTTCATCTAGCCGATCGTATAGCAATGCCCGACTTTCCTCATCTAAGCCGTTGATAATCTCATCCATCAAGTAATATTTAGCTCCGCTGACCAAATACATAGCCACAATTAGCTTCTGTTTCATGCCAAGCGAATATTTTCTGATTGGAACCTTGGCATAGTTACGCACACCCAGGAAAGCCATCTCTTGGTCTAAATCAACTTCAGATTGCCACTGCCTTTGCACAAATTTTAGGTAATCAAGGCTATTCAAGCTGTCGTTTAGCCACTCATTGCTTTCAAAGAAGAAGAGCTGGCGCTTATTCTTGGCGTAGGGTTGATTGTCAAGGGTGACATCTCCCGAAGAAATTGGAATCAGATCAGTAATGGCACGCAGAAAACTGGTCTTACCCGAGCCATTTTCTGCAGCAATTTGGTAGAATTGACCCGGTTCAAACTGGTAGGAAAAATCCTGCAGAATTGGTTGTCTGGTCTTGATTGACAAATTATTAATAGTTAACATGGCTGGCTCCTTATGTTAATAATAGTTTAATCAAAAAATGATAGGACAAGTAAAACACCCTACTATAAATATTCATTAGATTTGCATTTGCGCAAATACTAGGTAAAAGAAATCTATTAATTTCAATATCCGATTTCTTCTACTGACTCTAAGATAACATACAATTAAATAAAAGCTGTAATAAATTTTGAAGTATGTCCTAAAAGTTAGATACCTTTTTGTGATTAACTTTATTATGGCAAGTAAAAGACTTAACTAAACTGGCAAATATCATTTTTTGAAAGTCGAATTTAATTTCTAGTAAGTAAAAACAATCTAGCATAAATATGAAAACATTGACTATGGACTGCTATATTATGCAAGCAAAAAAGCCCATTCCCATCAGGGAATAGACTTGAATTTTGACTTTATTTAATCAGCTTACATCTTATTCTTGTTCACTAGCGATGTTATGCGCTTATTCAATTCTAGCACTAGCGTGGGCAGCAAGCTACCTGCCAAAACAACTAGCCAGCCTTGTATAGGCAGAGTAGTTAGTTCAACAAAGTTGCGCAAGCCTGGCACCAGTGCAAGCGCTAAAACTAGTATAATTCCTATGGCTAAGCCCCAATTCAATAGTGGGTTGCTCTTAAATGTAGCCCAACTAATTGGCTGAGTATCCTTAATGGCATAAATATCAATCATTGATCCGAGTGCTAAGACCAAGAAGACTAAGGTCATACCCGTTTTTGCCGAACCTGATGTGAGTACGAAGCGTCCCCATGCATACACACCTAAAGTTAAGCAGGTAAAAGTAAGAGCGCGCACGATCATTCTTTGCATCAAGCCCCGAGCCAGGATGCTTTCTCCGTTTGCAATCGGATTTTGCTTCATTAGAAGTAGTTCGCCTGGTTCTTGGCTAATGAAGAAGCCGGGAATACCATCAGCCACAGCATTAATTATTAGCAGTTGTTCAGCCAGCAAGGCAGGACCCCAACCCAGCAACGCTGTAATTATCATCAGGAATATTTGGGCAAAATTGACCCCAACCAAAAACTCAACGGCCTTAATTATATTTTGGTAAACCGTTCTCCCTTCTTCAACAGCCACAATAATCGTAGCAAAATTATCATCGGTCAGAATCATGTCCGCAGCCTCTTTGGCTACTTCAGTACCAGTGATTCCCATTGCGATACCAACATCGGCTGCTTTTAAGGCTGGGGCATCGTTTACGCCATCGCCAGTCATCGCAACGGTCTTGTCCAGATCTTGCCAGGCCTGTACTATGCGAATTTTATCGCTAGGCGTTACCCGGGCATAAACGGCAATATCAGGAACTTGTTCTATTAGTTCAAGATCAGTCATCTGCTGCAGGTCACTACCCGTCATTGCCCTTTTTTTACTATCCAAAATGCCGATTTCTTCTGCAATTGCTTTAGCCGTTTCCAAGTGGTCGCCAGTAATCATGATTGTTTGAATTCCTGCCTGTTTGGCCTCATTCACTGCTGCTGCTACCTCAGGACGGGGGTGGATCAATCAAGCCAACTAAGCCAGCTAGTTCAAGATTTGTATTGATCTTTTCCCAGTCCTTTTCATTCACATCTTCTGGAAGAATTTTATAGCCAACTGCTATGATCCTTAACGCTGCTGCCGCCAATTCATCATGGGCCTGTCGTCCTGCTTCAAGCACTGCATCTTTCTTTAGAGGTAGTCGATCCCAAGCACCCTTAACAATGACTAACTTGCGTCCATCTTGAAGTTGGTGAACAGTGGTCATCATCTTTTTATTAGAATCAAAGGGATCTTCTGCAATTCTAGGTGCTGTCTCTTCCAACTCCTGCCGACTAGTTCCAAGGGCGTCAAGCCAGTTAACAATTGCTATTTCAGTCGCATCCCCCATTGCATGAGTTTTGCCACCAGCTTCAGTAACCTTGGCATTAGTAGCCAGGCCTAGATAGCGGACTAGGTCGCACCCTGCTTGGGGCAGTTCTGCTTTAGCCGACTTAATTCCAGTACTTGGGGTCCAATACTTGGTGATTGACATCTTATTCTGGGTCAGCGTCCCCGTCTTATCCGTAGCAATAATGTCCACATTGCCAATCGTCTCCACTGCACCAACGCGGCGCATAATTGTCCCCTGTGCAGCCATACGCTGCACTCCGTGCGAAAGGCTAATAGTAACAATAATCGGCAAGGTTTCGGGAACTGCAGCAACGGCTAATGACAATCCAACCATCAGACTGTCTGCAACCCCCTTATTTTGAATGCCAATACTGAGGGCAAAAATAATTAAGCCCCCGCAACCGGCAAAAAATGTCATCCACTTGGACAGGTGGTCCAACTTACCCTGCAAGGGTGTTGCCCGTTGCTCTGTTTGGTTTATTAAGCCGGCAATCTTGCCCAGCTCTGTTGCCATTCCTATTTGGCCCACCTGCATTAGAGCACGGCCCCCTACAACTGCTGTTCCTGAATAAACTTTTTGGTCTTCTTTTACTTTATCAGCTTTATGATAAGCCGTTTTGCTAACTACTTCGCTTTCACCAGTTAGAATTGCTTCATCTACGGCCAGGCTTGTTGCACTGATTATTATTCCATCAGCAGGCACTTGGTCACCCACTTTCAGGTGCACCAGGTCCCCTGGAACAAGCTCGACGGCGGCAACAGACATATCCTGTCCATTGCGGCGGACGTTCGTCTGGGGCAGGCTCATTGATTTCAATGCAGCAAGCGATTTTTCTGCTGAAGATTCCTGGTACAAGCCAATTACAACATTAATTACTAAAACTGCCCCAATCACGATGGTCTTGGTCCAGCCGCCCTCACGGAAAAGAGCAAGATATGTTGATAAGGCTACGGCAAATAGTAAGACCAAAGAAGACACATCGCTCAAGTGACGCCAAATCTTCCGGTACAAGGGTACAGGGGCTTTAGCAATTAGCTCGTTGCGGCCAAATTCAGCTCGCTGTCGCTTAACCGCATCATCAGTTAAACCGGACTTGGGGGTTATTTTTGATAGTAGTTCTGTTTTCTGGGACATGCTATTCCTCCATTATTCGATTATTCAGCTGTTTACTAGTAAAATCTGCTCAATCCATCTGAGAGCCTATACACTTGCTGCAAATACTATTTGCTTATGCACAATTTTGTTCATAAGACCTTCTTTTCAATTAAAGTTGTTGCCAGTAAATCCAAATCATATTTCTGTAAAAAACGTACCCTCATTATAACCAGGGGTTAGCTTATATAGCAATAATAATGCCTATGAAACTTTTTTTAGCATAATTGCTGTTCTTTATAAAAAATCTTAAAATTGCGGATTATGTTTTAAAATTAATACGTTCAGCAGGCCAGAAAGTGTTATATTGGGGGCAATTATTCAGTAGAATCCTGACTTCAAAAATTGGATGTAAAAAGGAAGCGCATTAAATGTTAACTGATGCCCACTGTCACCTAGAAAACAATTCAGATCTAGCAAAATTGCAGGTCAGCGACAATATCAAGGCTATTATTAACTGCCAAACGCCCGAAAAATGGAAAATTAATAAGAGCCTTACTAACCAGCAGCCACTTAGCTTTGGGATCCATCCCTGGGACGTCAATAAGTATGACTTCCAGTCTGCCCTGCCCTGCCTTAATCAAGCAGATGTGGTCGGAGAAATTGGTCTTGATAGTGTGTGGACAGATAATGACCTGCAAACTCAGACCGAGGTCTTCAATGCGCAGGTTCGGTGGGCACAAGAAAATCACAAGCCAGTTATTCTTCATACTAAGGGCTGCGAAGCGGCTATTCTAAAGACAATTCGGCACTACTCCAACCGCTATCTTATCCATTGGTATGACTGTTCAGATTACCAGCAAGAATATATTGACCAAGACTGCTATTTTAGTATTTGTCTTGCTTTATTATTTGATCCCTCTGTGAGACAACTAGCACAACTGGTTCCACTAGACCGTCTTTTAGTTGAAACAGATGGCCTAAGTTCCGTTGGCTGGCTGCTTAAAAAGCCAGTTGCCACCACAGACTATCCGTTTATTTTAAAAAAGACATTTGCAGCATTAGCTCAATTGCGCCAAGTTGAAGTTGACGTTCTGACCAAGCAAGTAAATAAAAACTGGTCGCATTTTCTCAAATAACAAAAAAGGAGGCTGATTCCATTGCCGAATCAGTCTCCTCCTGGTTAATATTTTAATATCCGTGCTTGCTTAGCAGATACGAATAAGCCACTGGTACCACGAGCGCGCCAAGCAAAAGTGCAATTACAAGTCCTGCACTATGAAAAACAGAACTTATTATTAACATTAAGCCAGCCAGTATGAAGGTCCAACCAGCCAAGTGATGCGTTTTTTGCCAGTTCACCTTGTTTTCCAGCGTCCACGGAATCCGGATGCCAACACTGTGGTTGGGCCGAATCTTGGGTAAATAATTCCCAAAGATAATAAAAAGCAGGCCTAAAAAAATACTCAATCCAGCTGATAATCTTAAGTGATAACCCAGTACAACCGCGTATAAAGATAGGTTGATTATATTAACTATTACTGGCAGCAGCCAAAAGGTGATCCCAACGATCTTGAAATTAAGGCTTTTAGTTTTGCTTTCGTGTTTAAACGACCACAGCATCACGCATTGCAGCAAAAACATGGCCAAGGGCATGCCGACAACTACCCACAGCTTGCTGCTGAATCCGTTGGGGACATCCGTGGGCCCAAAGTGTGTTGCTATTTTACTAGGTAACTGATTGTATAGAAACAAGCCCACCATTGCTGGCAGCAATATTAGCAAGCTTGAAACAAACGCCGTTTGGCGAAAACTACTTTTACTCATCTTGATTTCCTTTCAAGTCCACAAGCCATGTCATAATTTCTTCTAAAATAGAAGTATTTAACGAATAGTAAATAAAATTTTTTTCGTGCTCTTCGTCAATTAAGTTGGCCTTTTTCAGAACGCTTAAATGGTAAGAAACGGTGGCCTGTGTCATATCAAAATGACTGGCAATTTCTCCAGCTGACATTTGTCCATTCTTCAGCAACTGCAAGATCTTGCGCCTTACCGGATCTGACAAGGCCTTAAAACTAGTTTCAAAACTCACTTATTTCCTTTCTATTTAGATAACATTCTAATTAGATATCAATCTAAATAATACCACGTTTCGGCTAAAACACAATAGCTTAGTAGCGATATCTTATTAATCTAGCCCAGTTTAGTAGAATCCCCTTAGCCGCATCATGCAAAGGAACCTTTCTGCCAAATAAACAAAGTGTATTCGCCTTAATCGGAAAGTTAGGGCGGCAATACAGACAGTTACTGGGGCTCAAAACTGCAAAGCACTTTATTAAAAAGCGTTCAAATAAAACACATTAATTGCGGATAGCATCAAAGGGAGGACGATCACGATCGAATAGGCAAACTTAACCACTAAGACTTTAATTTATACGTTTAGACCGTTATAATCAGGTATAAAGTTAAAGAAAGGTCAACTACACGTGGCAAAATTTGAAACGCTAATTTTTATTCCTGAAGGCAGTTTGCTCAATGAAGGGGTTGCGGAAAGAAACGCGCTCCAGCAAACATTGAGAGCTCTGGGTGGTGACTTTGGCCCCAGCGAGCGACTAAAATATACAGCTTTAGAAAAAGAAAGCAAGATGCTAGGGTTAGAAGACCGGATCGACTTGCTTTTACAGACTTTTTGCAAGCAAAAGATGGAACAAGCGCAGGCAATATTTGCCGAGCAAATCCAAAAGCAAAGCCACTTAGTCAAAGACGCCATTCCTTTTTTAGATGAGGTTAAAGATGAAGTTAAGCTGATTCTGCTGGCTAAGGAAAGCAAACAGACCATCACAGCTCGCCTGCAAGAAACTGAATTGCTAAATTATTTTTCTGCTTCCTATTTTAAAGAAGATTTTACCGAAAAGCTGCCAGATAAAAAAGTGCTAACCACCGTCGTGCAGAAGCAAAACCTAACCCCAGCAAGCTGCCTGGTAATTGGGACAGATTTGGTTGATGAAATTCAAGGGGCAGAAAATGCTAATCTTCAGTCTCTTTGGCTTGCTCCCAAGAAGGTCAAGATGCCGATTGCGCCCCGCCCTACTCTTCACCTTAACAAGCTAAGTGATTTGTTATTTTACCTTGAACTAAACTAGACTATACTAAAGAAAAAAGGATTTGGAGGCATTAATTATGACAAAAGTTGCAGTAGTATTTGCTGATGGTTGTGAAGAAGTTGAAGGCTTAAGCATTATTGACGTATTGCGGCGATTAGGCGTGCAAGCTGATATGGTTGGACTCACTAGCAAGGAAGTTCTTGGCGACCACAAGATCAAATTAACTTGTGACAAAGTAGTCGACGACAGCCTGCTGGATTATGACTTAGTTGCTTTTCCTGGGGGAAAGACAGGAGCAGAAAACCTGCGCGACAATAACAAGTTGCGCCAACTGATGGTTAAGCGAAATGAAGATGGCAAATGGGATGCCGCAATGTGTGCAGCGCCTATCGCCTTTGCACGGTACGGGATTTTAAATGGTGCAGATTACACCTGCTATCCAGGCTTTGACGTGCAAAGCAAAAAGGACGCACCCAGTGGCCATTTCCAAGAAACAATTACGGTAACTGATAAAAAGCACAAAGTACTTACCAGCCGGGGTCCTGCAACTGCCTGGGCGTTTGCTTATGCAATTGCTGAAGCACTAGGTATTGATACTAGGGACTTGAAGCACGGCATGCTCTATGATTACTTAGCTGATAACATTCAAGATAGTTTATAAGCGAATTTTAAATACATAAAAAGACCAAGCAATTCAGTGCTCTCTACCAGTTAGACCTCAATCTAGCTAGTAGGAGCACTTTTTATTTATAATTTTATATTCATCATTGTATAAGCTGCATCACAGCAAGTTGCTTGCTATACCATATATATTTAATAATAGTATAAGAGGCTTTGACTAATATGTTCTTCAGTTCTATAATAAAAAACAGTGTCAAGCTAAATATACATGATAGGAATTAGTATTTAATAAATACTGTTAAGGTAGGCAAAAAAATGACTAAATTATCAAAAAAACATTTAAATAGTAAAAAGGTCCTTCTTACAAGCGTTACAGCAGCTGCATTAAGTATGATTATTCTGTCCAAGCCAGAAACGACTAAAGCAGATACTGCTATTACTGGTAAAGCTAGCGGTCCTATTTATACTAACATTAATCCAACTAGTGCTAGTTCATCCACTAGTGCTAAAGATACTAATGAAACTAGCGCCGATCAAGTCAAGGTGAGGGCCCATTATGTTGACCAAGATGGCAAGCCGATTACTACTGCTCCTGATGAGACTATCACAGGAAAAATTGGTGATACTTACCCCGACAAACAAATTCCTGGTTACGTTCTCATCAGCAAGTCAAGTGCTGATTTTTCTGCTTCAGAAACTGAGGTTACTTATACATACAAAGTAGAAAAAAGGGCTAAAATTATTGTCAAGGATGCAGAGCCCATCGATAGCTGGATGCCCGACAAGAACCTGCAATTTATAGTCGGAAAGGTGTTAGGAAAAGACGCCAATCAAATAACTAAACAAGATATGGCACAGGTTACCGAACTCGAACTTGAAGGAGATTTGGTAACGGATAAAACAAACTATACTAAGGCTATCAATATCCAATCATTAACAGGCCTGGAATATGCTACAAATTTGCAAAAAATCGACTTAGCTCCATCAATAAATTATAACCTTATGCATGGTCTACCTATAATGACACGTAGCCCACTAAGTGACATTAGCGCGCTGGCCAACCTAGATAAACTAAAGAAAGTCGACTTCCAGCTATGTAGTATCAGTGATATTTCAGCACTGGCTAATAAACCTAACTTGACTGAACTAAGTATTAGTTATAATTTCATCAGTGATTTTTCACCTTTGAAGAGCGATCCAAACATTCTCAGTTTTTCATCAGCTTACTTTCAAATTGTCAAAGCACCAACACTTAATGTACCACGTGGAATGACCTCCTATGTCACGGGGCCACATAAGTTTCTGGATATTGATGGCAAGCCTATACCAATTCGGATTGCAAATGACGCAAAGGTTGAAGACCATGCAGTTACGTCATATATAAGCACGCAGCCAGGTACGATTGAAAACGACTTTTATATCCGGTGGGATCTTTCTGGTAAAAGCGTAGGCGATACTGGTTTCATGACCATAAATTATAAGGGTAAGTATTTAGGTAGTTCTGGATATGAATCAGGTGGTTGGCTGGTTATTCCCTTTAAAATTGTGAATGGAGCTGCAGTAACCGTACACTATCAAGATACTGATGGCAATCCAATTGCTCCGGACCAAATTTTAGGAGGCAATATTGGCGACCCTATTCCTGACGCCAAACTTGTTATCAAAAATTACGATCTTAAGGAAGTTCAAGGACCTGCTACAGGCGAATTTAAAAATAATGAGCAAGAAATCATTTACATTTATACTAAAAAACCTCTTCCTAATCCATCTAACCCGTCTAATCCTTCCAATCCGTCTAACCCGTCTAATCCATCTAACCCATCTAACCCATCTAACCCTTCCAATCCGTCTAACCCATCTAACCCTTCCAATCCGTCTAACCCGTCTAATCCATCTAACCCTTCCAATCCATCTAACCCGTCTAACCCATCAAATCCTTCCAATCCGTCTAACCCATCAAATCCTTCCAATCCGTCTAACCCATCAAATCCTTCCAATCCGTCTAACCCATCAAATCCTTCCAATCCATCTAACCCGTCTAACCCATCTAACCCATCAAACCCTTCCAATCCGTCTAACCCATCAAATCCTTCCAATCCATCTAACCCGTCTAACCCATCAAACCCTTCCAACCCGTCTAACCCATCTAATCCGTCCAATCCTTCCAATCCATCTAACCCGTGGAATCCTGGTACCTCATCAAATATTTCAAGTAATGGAAATGACTACCCTGGCAGTGAAATACCAATAATTTCAAATAAGGCTCAAAAAGTCACCTTAATGCATAACGGCTATCTTTACAATAATCAGGGCAGCAGGGCTAACAAAGTCATACTTAAAGCTGGTTCAATTCTTGATGTTTATGGCAATACTACGATCAATGGCAGAAATTATTATATTCTGGTTGATCACGGTGCCAATAATAAAAACTACTTTGTGGCAGCAGGCAATATTGACGCAACCAAACGCACACTAAAGCACAATGCCTTTATTTACAATCAACATGGTAATCGGGTAAAACACTCACAAGTACTCAAAGAAGGCCAAACGATTGCCACTTATGGTGACCCAGTAAATATTAGTGGTAAAAGGTATTTGATTATTGCACCTAATCGCTTCATCAAAATGGCTAATTTTGTGGAACAAACCACTTCAAATAATTCAAGTACAGCAATCATTAATGACAACACTCATAACCTGGTTGAAAAGAAAGTCATGCACAATGCATATTTATACAATAAGCAAGCTAAACGTGATAATGGCTTAATAATTAAGGCAGGTTCATTGGTTAAGACTACTGGTAAAAAGAGCATCAATGGCAAAGACTACTATGAACTGCCTGATGTCCTTTATATCGTAGTAGGCAATATTGATGGCCAAAAACGCAAGCTGAACCACAATGCTTACATTTACAACCAACATGGCAAACGTAAGAACAAGAAAGTTCTCAAAAAGCATAATATGGTAAGAACATACGGTAGCGCAATTACTATTAAAAAGATTAAATATTACATTATTGACAAAAATAAATACGTCAAAAAGGCAAATTTCAAATTGTAATCTGAAATCATAAATTCGTAAGGTGCTCTCAATAACTGAAGAAGTTATTGAGAGCACTTTTAGATTCGTTTCAAGATAATATTCCTTTTTACTTTGTCTAATTTTCAGGAAATAATCAACCTGCTACTCCTGCTGATATTGTGTGTACATGATCAACTCATTTTACTTTATAAGCGCATACTTCGATTAACCATACTAGCTTTACTATTCTTAAACTATATACAACACCAGCCAAAGCAACTTAATAGTTGCTTTTTTGTGTTAACTGAGATACTATTTAGAAAATTATCTAAATAGTATTGAAAATAAAAAGACCAGCTATTAATATTTATCAAAAAAATATTGTCATTTGCTAAAAATGGTGTAATATATATGTATCACACTAATACATAAGGAGTAAAAAAATGAATTTATTAGCAACCAAAGATGTTACGCGCACCTATGGCAAGGGCGCAAGCAAGTTTGACGCGCTGCGCGGCGTCAGTTTACAAATTGATCAGGGTGATTCCGTCGCTATCATTGGTAAGAGTGGTTCAGGCAAGTCAACCCTAATGCACATTATGGCGCTACTTGACCACCCCACTACGGGTAGCGTCCAGTTCAATGATTCTCCTACAGATAAAATCAAAGCCCGAGCCTTAAATAAACTGCGTAACCAAACTTTTGGCTTTGTCTTCCAACAGTTTTTCCTCAATCCCCAAGACAGCGTCCTTGAAAACGTCATGCTGCCGCTGAAGATTGCAGGTGTAACTGGCAGGAAGCGGCGTGAACTGGCTCTAGAAGCTATTCGAACTGTTGACTTGGAAAACAAAGCCCACAACAAGGCAAGTGCTCTTTCCGGCGGTCAAAAGCAGCGTGTCTGCATCGCGCGCGCCTTAGTCAATAATCCCCAAATTATTTTTGCAGATGAACCAACTGGCAACTTGGACTCAACTACGGGAGCAATGGTTGAAAAAACCCTCTTCAAGTTGAATCGGGAAAAGGGCATCACGCTAATTATCGTTACTCATGACCCTGACCTTGCCCAAAAGTGTGACCGCCAAATCCAAATCAAAGACGGCCAAATAGTTAAAGGAGACAAATAATGAAAATCCGTGATCTTTTAAATTCAGCATCCACTAACCTCTGGCACAATAAGGGTCGAACACTATTAACCATTATCGCAGTGCTGATTGGCTCATTGACAATCAGTATTACGATGGGAATTAATAGAGGCGTTAATGACTACTTGAAAAAACAAATTGGCAATGTTGGCAATACTGAACAGATGCTCATTTCTCCCGGCTCTTCAGGTGGTAACAGCAATGCTCCTGAAAAGTATAACCCTAACAAGAGCAACCAAAACAGCGACGGTATGATGACTCAAAAAGACATCCAAAAGATTAAAACAGTTAAGGGCGTGAAAGATGTCAAAGCTTTAAAGGACAGCAGCGTTCAATATGTTCAAGGTCCCAATAAAACCAAGTATGTGCTAGATGCACAAGTAACCTTGGGCGTTGACTATGACTTAAAGGCTGGCCGCCAAGTTGCAACCTCTGGCAAGAGTCAAGAAGTTCTCCTAACTAAGGAGATGGCCCAGGCCTTTGGCTACAAGAGTGCTAAGAACGCTCTTGGCCAAAAGCTGACTTTAGTTACAACTTCTCCTGTTACCAAAAAGGTCACTAAGATAACTGCAACTGTAGTTGGTGTCCGCAACGACAGTATGGTCAGCAGTGGTCAAGGCGTGTACAGCCAAGGATTAAGCGATAAAATTGTTGCCGCCAACCAAGCTGGAATGCCTAAGGCATTACGCAACCGCTACGTTGAAGTTCTTGCCACCCCTACTAGCAAGAATCCAAAGAAAATTGCTGCAATTGAAGCTAAGTTTACCAAAAAAGGCTATAGTGCAATGACGCTGAAAGATGCAGTTAAGCAACTGTTCACCACCTTTAACGCCGCAACTGGCATCTTAATTGTCTTTGGTGCAATCGCACTAGTAGCAGCCAGTTTCGGTGTCATTAACACCCTCTTCATGTCAGTTCGTGATCGAACACGTGAAATAGGTTTAATGAAAGCCCTAGGACTTAGCCGGGGCAAGGTGTTCTCCATCTTCAGCTTTGAAGCTATCCTCATTGGACTCGTTGGTTCAGGCTTAGGTCTCTTATGTGCTATGGGATTGGGGCAAATTTTGAACCGGGCTGCTAGTCAATCCTTCCTCAAAGGCATTGATGGCTTCACCCTAGTTCAATTTAACTGGTCAAGCAGCCTGCTTATTATCGGCATTATCTGCTTGATTACTTTCCTAGCCGGTACTTTACCAGCTAGACGAGCAGCCAAGCTCGATCCAATTACGGCTTTACGGTACGAATAAGATAAATAATATTTAAGGGTGCGTGAGATTTTATTCTCACGCATTAGTTTTTAAAAGAAACTTGGCCAAATCCACGGAAATTATTAGCAAATATAGTTAGTAAAAAAGTAAAGCAGTACTTATAAAAACACCAGGTAATTGAATAAAATCTGGCAAACATGCATTGCAGACTTGAGCCTGCAAAGGTTCCCTAAGCTGCCAAAAAGGCGTTGAGCAATCAAGTTCAGCGCCTTTTCGTACATGATTTTCTATATTGGATGACAAATCTGGTCAGTGGTTGCATAGTTGCGCTTTCTCTTAATTGGTTTTGACTAAGGCCCTTGAAGTCAGCAATAAACCTCACCTAAAAACTTGCATGAATCTCCTTCATGGTAGAGTTGATAGCTGACAGTCATTTGCAAAATCCAGCAGATTAAATTCACTGTTTATGATCACCGCAATTTTGCTCTCTATTTCCAATAAGTCAGAAAACCAAGTGGCTGTAACCAAGGTATCTTAATCATCTAATTAATAATTTAGCCAAAAAAAGAGTACCAAGCTACTTTGTAGCTTGATACTCAATTTTCAAAAGTTTCTGTATCACTATTTTGATAATTTAAACTTTTAATTTAACCAAATTAGAA